>JBGSTN010000927.1:0-1528 GCA_041736455.1 Burkholderiaceae bacterium
CCAGCAGCAGATGCTCGCTGTCGCCCAGGGACTGGTTCGCCGGCCCAGGCTGCTGATGCTCGACGAGCCATCGGCCGGCCTGTCGCCCTTGCTGGTCGATCGGGTGTTGTCGGTCGTCGACCGGCTTCGCGAAGGGGGGACCTCGGTGCTGCTGGTCGAGCAGTTGATCGAAAAAGCCCTGCAAGTGGCCGATCGCGTCTACGCGCTCGCGCAGGGGCACATTGTGCTGGAGTCCGTGACCGGCATGCCGGATCTGCCGCGGCGCTTGGAGCAGGCCTACATGGGCGGGCCCTCCGGCGCTTGATCGGCGCTTTTATCGCGGTCCACGACAGTTCGTCCAGGCACGCGCCTTCGATGGTCCGAGTCCGATCAGAACGCGGTCGCGTGCGTCAATTCAATGCGGCCTGGAGGGACTGGCGGTACTTGCCATTGGACTCCAGGTCGTTGTGACCGACCCCTTCGATCAACGTCATCGAGGCGATGCCACTATGGAAGCGGCTCAGCAGTTTCTCGGTGCTGGCGCGCGGAATCTGCTGGTCGTACTCGGCGGCGATGATCGTCGTCGGGATCCTGATGCCCGGCGCGAACTTGCCCGACTCGTAGGTGTCGCGCATGAGCCAGCGTACCGGCAGGAACGGGTACAAGCGCTCACCGATATCGACGATGCTGTCGTAGGGCGTGATCAGGACCAGGTGCGAAGCTGCTGGGCGACGGGCGAAACGACTCCCGACCTGACTCGCCACCTGCACGGCCACACCGCTGCCGAGGCTTCGCCCGACGATCGCGACCTTCGCGTGGCGAGACTCGACCTGCCGGAGCAGTAAGGTCCCGTCCGCAACGATGGACTTCTCGGTGGGCTGGCCGGTGCTGCCGCCATAACCCCGGTAGTGCATCAGGTACAGCGCATGGTCCGGGAATGCCTCTGCATAGAACCCGAGGTTGCGCGACACGTCTTCCCCATTGCCGCCGAAGTAGACGATCGCATTCGGGCCCTCGTGCGGGCGCACGGTGACGATGACTTCAGCGCCTTCGACAGCCAGCTTCATCGTCGACTCGACGGCCGAGACTGCACGTGGCTGCGGGTGATAGATCAGCGATCGCTGAAAAACGTACATCACGGCGCACAGAACGACATAGGCACCGAGCACGACGGCGAGGATAGTGTAGAGGGTTCGCATAGGGATTCGATTGTTGCAGAAGGCTTCCGCAAGGACGACGAAACGAATGCTGCAAGTGCCGGCATGATCGCCCACTTACCTGAGTTGCCGCGCGTCCGACCCGACCTTCGAAGCCGTCTTCGCCGTCCTCGCGTAAGCTCCTGGGCATGGGCACGACGCAACTCACGGACCTGGTCGAGACGTCGAGCGTGGTCGCCAGCAGTCGCAGCCGGCTCACGAAGGTCGACGCATTGTCGACGTTGCTGAAGAAGCTCGCCGGCGACGAGATCGGGATCGCCGTCGACTGGCTGACCGGTGCCCTGCCGCAGGGCAAGATCGGCCTCGGCTACAGCAGCCTGAAGGCCGCGGCC
>JBGSTN010000962.1:0-2088 GCA_041736455.1 Burkholderiaceae bacterium
TGCATCGCCTGCCACACTTTCGCGGCCGTAAGCGGCATCTGCATCGCGAGAACGCGCTCGGCCGGCACACCTGCCCTGAACAAGGCGTCGACCACGGCATTGACGACGGCCGGTGTCGCGCCGATGGTGCCCAGTTCCCCGACGCCCTTGACGCCCAGCGTGTTGTTCTTGCAGGGAATCGACTGATCCATCGCCGACTTGATGTTGCAGACGATGTCGGCACGCGGGATGCCATAGTCCATGAAGCTGCCGGTCTGCAACTGTCCGGTTTCAGCTTCGTAGACGACATCCTCGCAGAGCGCCTGGCCGATGCCCTGGACCGCACCTCCTTCCAACTGGCCGGCCACGATCATCGGGTTGATCACCTTGCCGACATCGTTGACGTTCGAATAGGCGACGATCTGGACATGACCGGTATCGGGGTCGACCTCGACTTCGCTGATGTGACAGCCATTGGGCCAGGTGGAGCCGTCGGTCGCACTGGTTGAATCGATGAAGATGGCCTTGTCGGGCTGTTTGCCGGCGAGGCTGAAGAGATCGACACCGCGGTCGGTACCGACCACCTTGAACATCGGCGCTTCGTAGACGATGTCGGGCGGCGCGCATTCGAGCTCTTCGGCGGCCATTTCCTTGGCCTTCTCGATCGTGCGTTCCGAAGCGACCCGAACCGCCGAGCCCCCGGCGAAGATCGACCGGGATCCGGCGCTGCCGAAGCCGTTGGCGAGATCGGTGTCGCCGTGCAGGATGCGGATCTTGTCGATCGGCACGCCGAAGGTGTCGACGACCACCTGGGCAAAGCTGGTCGCGATGCCCTGGCCCATCGGCAGCAACGCGCTCATGACTTCGATGAAGCCGTCGGCCGTCACGTTGATCGTGACCCGTTCCTCGAAGACATTGCCGCCGGTCCATTCCAGGAACGTGGCGATACCGCGGCCGCGCAGCTTGCCCTTGTCCTTGCTGGCCTTCTCGCGCGCCGGGAAGCCTTGCCAGTCGGCCAGCGCGAGACCCTGGTCCATGATCGATTCGAACGAACCGGTATCGTAGGTCTGGCCCATCGGATTTTTGTAAGGCATCTGTGCCGGGCTGATCATGTTGCGCCGGCGCAGCTCGATCGGATCGATGCCGGTCTGGCGCGCGGCTTCGTCCATCAACCGTTCGGTGATGTAGATCGCCTCGGGCCGACCGGCGCCCCGGTACGCACTGGTGGGGCCGGTGTTCGACAGGAAGGCGCGCAGGTGGAAGTCGATGACGGGGATGTCATAGATGCTGGTCGCCACCCACGGGCCGATCAGCAGCTGGATCGCCACCCCGGTGGGATTCGCCGGCGAGCCCACGTCGGCATCCGAGCGCAACCGGTACGCGAGGACCTTGCCCCGCTGGTCGAGTGCGAGTTCGGCATGCGTGGTCAGATCACGACCATGCACGGCCGACAGCAGTTCTTCACTGCGGTCCGCGATCCACTTGACCGGCCGCTTCAGTTCGCGGGCCGCATAGGCGACCGCCGCATCTTCCGGGTAGATACCGGTCTTCATGCCGAAGCCACCGCCGACGTCGCCGACGAGCACGCGGATGTCTTCCTTCTTCATGCCCAGCACCGGATCGGCGATCGTGTCACGGACCGCGGTCGGCATCTGCGAGCTCATGCGAAGCGTCAGGCGCCCTTTCTCGTCGAGCCAGGCCAGCACCGAACGGGGCTCGATCGAATTCGGGGCCAACCGCTGGTTGAACAGATCGAGGGACACGACGTGGGCCGCCTTCGCGAAGGCGGCGTCGCTGGCGGCTGGATCACCATGCTTCATTTCAGCGCAGATGTTGTCCGGCGCATCGGCGACGATGGGCGGCGCGGACCGTGCGCGTGCAATGCCGATCACCGGCGGCAATTCTTCGTAGTCGACGATGACCGCTTCGCTGGCGTCGAGTGCCTGCTGCTTCGTCTCGGCAATGATCATCGCAACGGCCTGGCCGTTGTGATACACGCGATCGACCGCGAGAATCTCGCGGGGCGGCGAGATCGCGGGTTTGCCGTCACCACGCGCCCAGCCGCCGGCAACGCCGGGCAAAGGCTTGACGCCCGCCGCCATCAGGTCG
>JBGSTN010000974.1:0-10150 GCA_041736455.1 Burkholderiaceae bacterium
GGCCGCGGCCAGGTGTCGGACCGGTGTAAGTCGCGGGCCCGCTCGGCCGATTGACGATCGCCGGCGGCCCGCCCCAGCGATCATGGTCACGGTAGCCGTTGCGATATCCGGCTCCATAACCCCAGCCACCAGGACGATATCCGGGGCGTACATAGACAGGCGCCGGCGACACATAGACCGGCGGGCGGTAGACAGGCCCACGTTCGATGACGACCACATCCGGCTCCGACACGTAGGAATCGGACTCGCGGTAGATCACTCGCTCCGGCGGGACCGAGACACATCCAGCCAACACCGCCACCGCGGCCACTGCCGCAATGGCGCCAATTCGATTCGACGGGTAGTACATCGCTGACTCCAGCCCGAACATCGGGCATTACAGGCAGTCTAACGGGCAGGCCATCGCGCGCGCTGACCCGACGTATGTAACGGCGTGAAAATGCGCACAGGACTCATGCCGACAGTGCCATTCGCGCGTTCACGGAAAGAACGATGATCAGGTGCATGGAGGCGCGGGTCATGCCGACGAAGAGTCGGCGGCGAATGCTTTCATCGAGATCACTGAAATCAAGCTCCGTCAGCACGACGCAAGGTGCGCTCTGGCCTTTGAATCGATAGACCGTATCGATCATCACCTCGCCCTCGGAATACTCGGGATTGCCGAAAAGGTCGTACCGACCCCGAAAGACGCGCAACCGGTGTGGTCCCAATGTATTCAACTTCAGGAGCTTCGACCGAGCCATGCCTACCATCGTCAACACGGCCACATCGTCGCGGCGGAAACCGGCGTGCAATGCCTGAGTGATCGCATGGCGGGTCTGAGCCACCATGCCGTCGGCATCGCTGTACTCGAGCAGTTCGATCGGCCGCCCGGCCAGCGGACCGGCGCCACGCACCGGATTGGCGGCCAGCAGGTGCGTGTTGAGGAAATCGACCACGGTACGGGGACTGCGGTAGTTGACCATGGCAGTCAATAGTGGCCAATCGGCCGGCGCCACCGGGTCGCGATCGTAGAGGTTCTGCATCGGGTCGTCCAGCCACCAGACCTGCGTATCGGGTCGCGCGGGGTCGACCAGACGCAGCAGATCATCGCGCCAGGCGGGGGCGAAATCCTGACCTTCGTCGACGATCAGACAATCGGTCCGGTCAGCGTCGAGCACCGGCAACTGGGCCGCGCGTGTGACGATCCAGTCGAACACATGGTCACGCGAGAAGTCGATCTCCTCGCCGCCTGCCCGAATCCTGTGCTGACACCACTGGTGCCACGAGAATACGCGCGCGCCACCGGCCGCTGCGCGCTGGATATGATCGGCCAACGGTCGGTTGAAACAGACGTAGAGGACGCGTCGCTGCTGTTGGACCATATCGTCGATCAAGGCAAGCGCGAGTTGCGTCTTCCCTGAGCCCGCCGTTGCCGATACGCGCAACCGTTGTGGATTGATGACGAAACGCCGCGCCCAGGTGGCCAGGCCATCGGACATCCTGGTGAACAGCGCATTGGCGCGCCCGACCAGCACGCTCGCGTCCGGCATCAATTCGAGTTCGTTGGCAAAGAATCGATGCAATCGACGCGTCAGTTCCGACGAAGGGATGGTCCCATGCGACGCCGGACGCTCGCTTCCGACGAGGTCTGACCCATCTAGCCCGGGCGGCTCACCACCGTGGGTCGTGGGCTCGTCGAGCAACAGGCGGATGCGAGTGGCCAACTCGCCACGTTGGCTGCTGTCTACGATATGTGTCGCGTCCAGCCCCGCGGTGCCCGGGCTCTTCAGCGCATAGTCGGGGCAGAAGAGCAGGTAGTCGATAGATACCTGGCGCGGCAGCCGCAATGGTTCCAGACGGCGCCGAAGACTATCGATCGTGCGATCGACCTGAACCCGGACCGTAACCGTTTCGCCGCGGAGTCGTTTGCTGAGCCCATGCTCGGATTCAGTCAACCAGCCGGACTTCTGTTCGACGAGGAGCACCCGGCCCTGTCGGGACAGGATGACGAAGTCGATATCGCCGATCGAAGCAAGGCCGTTGTCCGAGCGGCTCCAGTGCACGCCATGAAAAACCGACCAGGAGTCCGGTAAGCGTTTCTCAAGAACTGTAAGTGTCTCGGCGATGCGCGCCGTTGCCGGCGTCTCCTGGCCGGTCTTCCAGTCCCCGGGAAGAATTCTCGCCATCTTGCAGCCCTGCGGTCGAAGTCACCCACTGTAGCGTGGTACGTCGGCCAGTGTAACGATTCCACGTCATTCCGGGCGTCGGGCGCGAGATTTGCCATTGGAAAGTCGTTACACCGCTGCGCTACGGATAGCGCGATACGCGCTAATGTTTCGAAGCAGCATTGAAGCGAATGTACCGTTGATGCGAATGTACTGTTGATGCGAATGTACTGGTCATTCGACGCATGCAACCAAAAGCCGTCAACCGCGATCGCGGTTGTCCCGATACCCGTCGACGCAGGAATTCGACATGAAAGAATCGTTACTCACTTTTGCCGTCGTCGCGTTGTTCATGTGGTCCTCGACTCAGGCCGTCGCGGCGGATCTCGTGCAACGAGTCGCCGAGTCGGGCAACTTCACCACGCTGATCAGCGTGATGGAAAGGGCCGGGCTCTCCGATACCGTGTCCAAACGCGGACCATTCACACTGTTCGCTCCCACCGATGAAGCTTTTGCAAAGATCCCACCGGATGAGTTCGATCGCATCGTCGAAGACAAGGCGCGTCTGCAGGCGGTGCTGACCTACCACCTCGTGCCGGGCCGAGTCCGTAGTGACGAAGCGAGCGACGAATTCGTGAAGACCGTCCAGGGGCAAACGGTCCAGATGTCCAAACGCGATGGCCTGACGGTGGAAAATGCGAAAGTCCTGCAGGCCGACATCGAAGCCGACAATGGTCTGATTCACACGATCGACACGGTCATCCTGCCGCGTTGATTCGGGTGCCGCGATGATCCTGGCGTTTCAGAGCACCCAGGCGACGGAGCGATAGTCAGGCCGTTCGGAGAGCGCTTCATTCTTGCGAGCGCCACCGCGTTCGGATCGGGTCGATTCGTCTGCGGTCGATGACGACGATCGTGGTGTGGCCAGGCTGGGCATGACGTTGTCGAGCAGGTCGCGCACGCCCCGCATCGGCACGTTGATGACATCCATGGCGCCAGCCTGGGTCGGGAAAGCGATCGACAGATCGATTTCCTCCATCAACGCCTGGATCATGGCCTTCTGCTCCTTGAACATCACGATGTGACGCAGGGAACTCTCGACGGGTCCTGGAATCGTTGCGCACTTGGCCGGCACGACACCTACCCGCTTGGACGAATTGACGAGCACCGGGTAATTCGCACCCGGCACGCAACCGGCAACCGGCTCGACAAATACCGCGCATAGATCGTCACTGCACATTGCCGACAGAGAACCAGCGAGGTCCTTGCTGATCAACTCGACGGCGCCTGTATTCGCATGCTTGAGAATCTTCCAGCCTTGCGACGGCTTCGCAACGCTCAAGGGAGTCAGATCGTCTTCTGCGCCAGCAGGGCTGGAAGTGACGAGAAGCGTCACCATGATTGTGCCGAAAAAGGAACGGAGTGCATCTGAGCGATTCATGGGGCTACCTCTCGAGGGTTACCCGATCCTTCGACGCACGAAGCGTGCCGCGCCACCGGCCACCCGTCGGATGCCTGCCCGACGGACGGCGTGTAGCGACGTCCAACCGGGATATTCGATCAGGCCTGCACGAACGCCGCCTTCATAGCCATTGGATGATCCACCCGGCCAGCAATGGCAGGGCAACAGCGCTGAAAAGCGCGCACAACCCCATCGCAAGCCCGGCAAAAGCGCCCATTTCCTCACTCACCAGGAAGGCGCGCGCCGTACCGATGCCATGCGCTGCCGTGCCCAGGGCAAAACCCCGGACGATCGGATCCTCGACATTCATCAAGTCCAGCACATGACGAGCCGTTGCCGCACCCAGGATGCCGGTGCACACCACCAGCACGGCAGTGAGCGTCGGCAATCCACCGATCTGTTCCGAGATTGCCATCGCGACCGGTGCCGTCACGGATTTCGGCGCCATGGAAGCGATCGTGGACTTCGAAGCGCCTAGCAGCCAGCCGACCCCGATGGCCGTGAAGGTGGCGGCGAGCGTGCCGACGACGAGGGCTCCGACCATTGGAAACCACAGGCGCTTGATCCTCATCCGTTGCTCGAAGAGCGGCACCGCCAAGGCGACCGTTGCCGGGCCGAGCAGGAAATGCACGAACTGTGCGCCGGCGAAGTATGTCGGGTACGGCGTATCGGTGATCCAGAGCATGCAACCCAACACGGCGACCGACATGGCGACCGGATTGGCGAACGGATGCATCGACGTGCGGCGGTAAGCGACGAAGGCGGTCTGATAGACCAGCAACGTGACGGTCAACCAGAGAAGGGGGGACGCAGAAAGGTAGACCCAGACGTCGACCAACCGATCGACGGCGAGATCCGATATCGAACCCGTGGCGGGCTGCGTCGTGCTCATCGGGCGTCACGCCCCGTCATTCGAGCCGCGTGCTTCATCAACCAGCGCATGGTCAAAGCCGCGCTCGCGAGCCCGACGATTGTACTGAGCACCAACGCCACGCCGATCGCCAGCGCCTCGTCACCGAGTCGCTGAAGATGCAGCGTGACGCCGACACCGGCAGGCACGAACAACAAAGAAAGGTGCGACAGCAGCGCTTTAGCCGTGGACCTGATCCCGGCCATCAGCGTAGGTCGCAAGACCAGCATCAGCAGCAGAAGTGCCATCCCGACTACGGGACCTGGTACAGGCACCGAGAGGGATCGGACGAGAATCTCACCAGTCAACTGACAGGCGAGCAGAAGGACCAACGCTGGAATCATGAGGCGGGAGCTTACATCGTTGCCCCCGATGCAGGCACCCTCCTCTGCTGAAACCCTCCTTTCACAGAATCGTCGCGAGTCCCTGGCGCGGACGAATCCCGTTAATCAACGCCCACCCCGGACCCGCTCGACCGTCAATTCTGACCCAGAGCGTCCTCGGTTTCCTTCGACTGCCAGATATTGACCGAAACATCGGCCTCGGTGACGTTCTGGGTCGACTCGTCGATATCGAGTTGCACTTCGTAGCTCTGCTGGCCCTTCACGATTTCGTATTCGGCATTGGCAGGGTCGCTCTCGTTGACCGACGTGATCTTGTAACCCTCACGCTCCAGCAACGTGCGATATGCGGCGACTTTATCGCCAGGCTTCATCAGCGCCTCGAGGCGATCCGTCTCGTTGTCGGCTGACGTCATGTTCGCCTGGTCTCTCGCGCGTGCATTGTTGCGGTCATACACGACATTGCCCGGATTGAACGACTTGTCGTCCATCGCCTGCTTGGTCGAATCGGCCCGCCAGGCGTTCATCGACACATCGATTTCCTTGGCGGCGCCCGGCCCCTCGAAGTCGAACTGAACTTCGAACGAATGGTCTCCACGGACGACTTCCATCTCCAGTTCGTCATCCGAATCCTCGTTGATCGACGTGATCATGTAGTCATTCTTCTGCAGGATGGAGCGGTACTCTTCGCGCGACTTGCCGGCCGACAAGGCTTGCTGAAGCATCTCCTTCTCGCCCGCGACCGCCTTCATGCGCGACCGATCGCTCCAGTCATCCTTGCCAGGTGCCATGGCGGCAGATCCAGGCGCCATAGCGCCAGACCCCGGAGCGGCCGCAGGATCGCGCGACTGATTGCTGTTCGTTTGCGCGGACGCGATCGCAGGCAGTGCGAGCAGCGTCAGAAAAGTGATCGTGCGCAGTTTCAACTGAGCCATGTTGATTCCCTCCTAGGTAGTCGAACGTGATCGCCAGGAAATCGAACTTGCCTGGAAGAACTCGACCTTCGAGCGCCGATCACGAACAATGGTTGTCACCGCGACATTCGATGAAGACATCGCAGTCGCCCGCGTGACACGTGTACCCAGACTGCGCAAATTTGGTGCCCGCATCGTCGATGCTCGTACACAAGGTTGTCTCTGTGCGGATCGCACCGAAGATTGCAGAGCGGCGATCCGTGCCGCGGGCGGGCAGATGCCGCGCGCCATGATGGCGGCCGGACCCTGATCAAGATGGGGTTCTTGGCGGTGGCTGCCTTCTATTGCCGCTTGCGCGCAGTCACGGTCTTGTGCGCCGTCGTCGTCTTTTGTTGTGCTTCTTCGACTTTTGTCCGGACGGTCTTCGCGCTGGGACCCGCGATGCAGTCGTCTATCGTCGCTGGAGATTCATCGAGTGTTTTCATGTGGCACGACGAAAATTCGTTCGTGCGGATTATCGCTCGGTCAGCGCGAGCCTGGCTCCGAGGCCGGCAAAGGCGCCGGCGAAACCATAGCGCAACCAGCGCTGCACGCTCGTTGATTCGATGACAAGCGTACGAAAGGCGTGCGCGACCAGGCCGTAGATCAGGAATACGACGAACGTCATCGCCATGAAGACGGCGCTCAACAGCAACAATTGCTGGAGCGGGCGTTCATCGCCAGGCTCGATGAACTGCGGCAGGAATGCCAGAAAGAAGATGGTCAGCTTCGGATTCAGGATGTTGAGCAGGAATGCCTTGACGACGAGCCTGACTGCGCCGAACCGGGCCAGTTTGCCGTCCAGTGCGAAGGCCGACTTGTCTCGCCACGTCAGGAAGGCGAGGTAGAAGAGATACGCAACGCCAGCGTATTTGAGCACTTGAAACGCCAGTGCACTGGTATGCATGACGGCGGCGAGGCCAAGGATCGTCGCCATCAGATGCGGGACGATTCCGATCGTGCACCCGACGGCCGCGAAGAGGCTCGCCCGGCGTCCCTGCATGATTCCGGTCGACACGGTGTAGATGACGCCAGTGCCCGGGGCCAGCACGACGACGAGCGATGTGACGAGAAACTCGATACTGATCATGACGAACCCGAATGGACGAGATCAATTGCCGCGTCGTTGTGGCGGAATGCCGGAGCGGACTCGACGGGTGGCCGGTCGCCGATGCCGGTCATCGCTCGTGCAAGGGCTGCCGCGAAGTTGCCGGATCTCAGCTCATCACCCAGTAACCCCAGGAACTTACAACGGCAATGCATAGAATGTCCAGCACCACGCCCACACGCAGCATGTCGGCCTGACGCACCTGGCCTGTCCCGAAGACGATGGCATTGGGCGGGGTGGCCACCGGCAACATGAATCCGCACGAAGCGCCCAGCCCGATCATCATGACCAGGACGCCCGGCGGCATGCCCATGCGCTCGCTGATGACGGCGAACAATGGCACAAGGAGGGCGGCCGAGGCAGTGTTGCTCGTGAATTCGGTCAGGATCACGATGAAGGCGGTCACACCGACGATGATCGCGAGCGGGCTGGCGCCGACGAGCGCACCCGCCACGAGATCGCCGAGGACGGCCGAGGCGCCCGAACTGCGCATGATCTCGCTCAATGCCAGTCCGCCGCCAAAAAGGAACAATACCCCCCAGTCGGTTCGACGGGCAACCTGCCGCCACGACGCCAGGCCGAGCATCATCACCAACAATCCAGCCATCAGAGCAACCACCGTATCCGGACTGCTGATGTTCCAGGCCTTTGCGACCGGCGCGCCAAACACCCACGCCAGCGCAGCCGCGACGAAAACGCCCATCGTCAACAGACGCTGCGTGGTCCATGGGATATCTTCGTGCGGCACGTCGATTCGCCGATTCAACGAAGGACGCAACATCATCCAGAGAACCGCCACCATCAACGGAAGCAGAATAAGCATCAGCGGCATGCCGTGCCTGAGCCAGCCGTTGAAGTCCAGACCGAGCGCCTTCGCAGCGATCGCGTTAGGTGGCGAACCGAGCAGGGTACCCAGGCCGCCGATGCTGGCTGAATAGGCAATGCCCAGAAGAATGAAAATCAGCGTCCCGCGATCCTTGCGGGTATCGAGCCACTGGACGATTCCCAGGGCGAGCGGCAACATCATCGCTGCAGTAGCCGTATTGCTTATCCACATCGACAGCACGGCCGTGGCAGCAAACAGCATCAGCGAAGCGGCGCCCAGATTGCCGCGCGACATCGACAGGATCCACAACGCGATCTTGCGATCCAGGCGCTGGATGTTCAGTGCGGAGGCCAATGCAAAGCCACCGAAGAACAGGAAGATGATCGGATCAGCGAAAGGCGCGAGCGCTTTCGACGTCGTCGCATCCGGCAATCCCAGCAGCACCGCTCCCAGCGGGACGATCAGTGCCGTGACGGTGACATGGAATGCCTCGGTCAGCCAGAGCACGCCCACGAACAGGAGAAGGACCAGGCCCTTGCGCGCAGGCGCCTCGAACGGCATGAGGTAATAGAGCGCAGAACAGACGACAAGCGTTGACGCCAGGATGACGAAGCCGCGCACGGGACTTGCCGACGGCTGGAAGTCGACTTCGCCCTCGTTATCGGGACAAGGTGTCGGATCGGACATGTCTAATTCTGGATTGGACGGTCACGTCGAGTCCGGCAATTGCGGCGGCAAGCTTGACTCGTCTGCGGAGGCGACGACCGCACTTCGGTCTTCATCGACCGAAGTTTCGGCTCGTTCGACTTGCGCAAGCGCCCCGTCCGTCTCAATGTAGTAGGTGCGCGCGGCAGACAGGAGGTTGCGCATCGCGCTGTAGCCGTAGCTCGAGTCATTGAGAAACGATGTTGCCGCTTGTGCATTGATCTGACCTTTCCTGATCAAGGAATCGATCAATTGCGTACTGCTTCTCGCATCGTCTTCCACGCGTGCAGACTCCTCGTCCAGCCACATGAACCTGCGTTCAGGTCGGGGAGTACGCTCCAGATTCTCGATTTCGACGAGTATGCGCGCGATCTCGGCGCGCAATCCGTCATAGATTGCGGTGACAGCCCCCTGGCGCGTGACCGTGTAGATCAGCATGTTGCGGCGCAGGTGCTTGATCGCTTTGACGGCCCGAACGATCTGGCCGGCCGTTTCCCGCAGCGAGTAGATTCGCGCCATGACATCCGGCGGCAGGTCTCTTGCGCCAGTGCGTGTAGCGAACTCGACGATTGCGCCGTAGAGCGACTTGACACGCTGATCGTAGAGTTCGTCGAAGTCGAACTCTATCGGAGCGCGGCTGGCGTCGATCGTGTCTATCACATCGGCATGAGCACTGGCGAAGAGGTCGCGTCGGTTCAGATTCAATCCGTGTGCGATGAGTTCGACGGCATTCTCGTAAAGGTGCCTGACTTCATTGCGCAATGCCACTTCAATGGTCTGCGGGAATTCGCCGACAACTGCGGAAATGTACTTCGGTTGGCTTCGGTCGGTCGGCGGCTCCACGATCGCGCGTTCGAGGAAGCTGATCAGTCCGTTGATCATCGGGGCCATCATCAAGACGCCCAGTACATTGAATATCGAATGAAACACCGCCAGCTTCATCGCATAGTCGGCGGGCGCAATGCCCAAAGCGCTGCTCGTCAAGTCGACGACTTCCCGTATTGGCGTGATCAGAATCAGTGTGACGAGCGCCGTCGTCGAGTTGAAGATCAGGTGCGCCAAAGCCAGACGTTTGCCCTGATGATTCGCATTGATCGCGCCCAGAATGGCAGTGATCGTCGAGCCGACATTCGAACCGATGGCGAGGGCAATGGCGTTGTCGTACGAGATCTGCCCGGAGGCCAGCGCGGTGATGATGAGAACCATCGTCGCATGGCTCGACTGCATCAACACGGTCGCGAAGACGCCTGCCACAGTGTAGACGGCGAGGCCGGCCGGGCCTTGCATCGCCAGTCGGGTCAAGTCGAAATCGACCTTGAAGGCGTCGAAGCCTTCTTTCATGAAATGTATGCCCAGGAAGAGAAAGCCCAGGCCGGCCAGCGCATAGCCGAATCCCCGCCAGTATTTGGACTTCTGGAACACGAGCACGATGCTGAGTGCCAGCAGCGGCATCGCATAGGCGCCGATATCGACTTTCAGACCGAGGCCGGCGATCAACCAGGCGCCGGTCGTGGTTCCGAGGTTTGCGCCGAAGATGATGCCCACGCCGCCGATCAGCGTGATCAATCCGGCGCTCAGGAAAGAAATCGTGACGACCGAGACGAGGGAACTCGACTGCAGCAGGGACGTCGATACGATGCCGAACAGGATGGCGCGGGGCGTGGACGCGGTGGCCTGCTCGAGCGCACGCTCGAGCAG
>JBGSTN010000978.1:0-4040 GCA_041736455.1 Burkholderiaceae bacterium
CGATGTGCCTCGCGATGAACGCCGATCGGCTCGAGCCCGGCGAGCGCTGCGCCTCGACCTCCAATCGCAATTTCGAAGGCAGGCAGGGGGCAGGCGGCCGTACGCACCTGGTCAGCCCCGCGATGGCTGCTGCGGCGGGCATCGCCGGTCACTTCGTCGACATTCGCTGAGCGCATTCATGGACAAACTCACTGTGCACCGTGGTCTGGTGGCGCCGATGGATCGCGCCAACGTCGACACCGACGCAATCATTCCGAAGCAGTTCCTCAAATCGATCAAGCGCAGCGGGTTCGGACCGAATCTGTTCGACGCCTGGCGGTACAAGGACCACGGCGAACCGGGCATGGATCACACCAGGCGCCCGCTGGATCCCGACTTCGTACTGAACCAGCCGCGCTTCAAGGGCGCGTCGATCCTGCTTGCTCGCCGCAACTTCGGGTGCGGCTCGTCGCGCGAGCATGCACCCTGGGCCCTCGAGGATTTCGGGTTTCGCGTGCTGGTCGCACCGTCATTCGCAGACATCTTCTACAACAACTGCTTCAAGATCGGCTTGCTGCCGATCGTGTTGAGCGAGCAGGCCGTCGACCGGCTGTTCATGGAAGTGGCCAGTTTTCCCGGCTTCGAACTGATCGTCGATCTCGAGAACAGGACGGTGAATAGTGTGAATGGCGCAATCACTCATGCCTTCGACGTCGACGACAATCGCCGTCACATGCTGCTGCACGGACTCGACGAAATCGGTCTGACACTGCAGAAATCCGATCTGATCCGCGACTACGAAGCGCGCCGGCTTGCCAGCCAGCCGTGGCTCGCCAACACCCTGGTTCGTTGAACATGGCTCACAAGATTGCACTGCTGGCAGGCGACGGCATCGGCCCCGAGATCATGGCCCAGAGCGAACGCGTCATCGCGTCACTGGCCTCCCATGGTGTCGCCATCGAGACGGAGAGCGCACCGGTGGGTGGTGCCGGCTACGACGCGGCCGGTGACCCTTTGCCTGCCGCCACACTGGCACTTTGCGAGCGTTCCGATGCGATCCTGTTCGGCTCGGTGGGCGGTCCGGCCTACGACACGCTGCCGCGTGCGCAACGTCCAGAACAGGGGTTGCTGCGACTGCGCAAGCATTTCGACCTCTACGCCAACCTGCGCCCCGCGATCGTGTATCCGGAACTCGCGCATGCATCCACGCTGCGTGCCGACGTGGTCGCCGGGCTCGACATCCTGATCGTGCGCGAGTTGACCGGCGACATCTATTTCGGTCAGCCGCGCGGCATCCAGACCAATGCCGCTGGCGAACGGGAAGGCTTCGACACGATGCGCTACAACGAAAGCGAAATCCGGCGCATCGCCCGCACCGCGTTCGAAGCGGCACGCAAGAGGTCCAATCGGGTCTGCTCGGTCGACAAGGCGAACGTGCTCGAGACGACGCAACTCTGGCGCGACGTCGTCACGGAGTTGCACGCTGCCGAATATGCCGACGTGGCGCTCTCGCACATGTACGTCGACAACGCGGCGATGCAACTCGTGCGCGATCCGAAGCAGTTCGATGTCATCGTGACCGGGAACATGTTCGGCGACATCCTGTCCGACGAAGCATCGATGCTGACCGGCTCGATCGGCATGCTGCCGTCGGCGTCGATCAATGCGAAGTCGTTCGGGCTTTACGAACCGATTCACGGTTCGGCCCCCGATATCGCAGGAAAAGGCGTGGCCAATCCGCTCGCGAGCTTCCTGTCGCTGGCAATGCTGCTGCGCTACTCGCTCGACGAAGCGGCGGCTTCCGACAAGATCGAGAAAGCGGTTCGAGAGGTGCTTGCGCAGGGCCTGCGCACGGCCGATATCACCGAGCAGGGAAAACCGGTCGTCGGCACGGTGGCGATGGGCGATGCCGTGGTCGCCGCGCTCGCCTGAACGACGGATGATGGACCGGCGATTGATTGTCGGGCGGCCGATTGCCGGCGACTGAACGGGAATGGGGTGATGCGATGAAAGATTCGAGGCGTTTGCGTACCGGCTTCGTCGGCTGGCGAGGCATGGTCGGCTCCGTGCTGATGCAGCGGATGAAGGCCGAGAACGATTTCGCGGCGATCGATCCCGTTTTCTTCAGCACCTCCAATGCGGGCGGTACGGCCCCGTTCGGAAGCGATCCGTTGCACGATGCCAGCGACCTGCGCGCGCTTGCCGCGATGGATGTGATCGTGACCTGCCAGGGGAGCGATTTCACGAAGGCGGCGCATGGGGCCTTGCGTGAACAGGGTTGGCATGGTTACTGGATCGATGCGGCATCGACGCTGCGCATGACGCCGGAAGCCGTTATCGTGCTCGATCCGGTGAACCGGGTGGTCATCGACGCCGCGCTCGACAAAGGCGGCAAGGATTTCATCGGTGGCAACTGCACGGTCAGTCTGATGATGCTCGCGATCGGCGGCCTGATCGCCGAAGACCTCGTGAAGTGGGCAACCTGCATGACCTACCAGGCGGCCTCCGGCGGCGGTGCTCAGCAGATGCGCGAATTGATCACGCAGATGGGCACGACGCATGCGTCGGTGGCGCAGTTGCTGGATGATCCGCAGTCGGCGATCCTCGACATCGATGCGCGGGTGCTCGAAACCATGCGCGCACAGACCTATCCGGTCGAGCAGACTGTCGTGCCATTGGCCGGCAGTCTCATTCCCTGGATCGATTCGGACCTCGGCAATGGCATGTCGCGCGAAGAGTGGAAGGCGGATGCGGAACTCAACAAGATTCTCGATCGCAGCGGTGATCGTCGCATTCCGGTCGAGAGCCTGTGTGTCCGTGTTGGCGCGATGCGCTGCCACAGTCAGGCGCTGACGATCAAGCTGCGCCGCGCGTTGCCGATTGCCGAGATCGAGGCACTCGTCGCCGGCGGCAACGAGTGGGTGAGGCTCGTGCCGAATCAGCGCGACGCTTCCATGCGCGGCCTGACGCCGACCGCAGTGAGCGGCGGTCTCGAGATCGCTGTCGGGCGCATACGGGCGCTGACGATCGAACCTGAGACGATCAGCCTGTTCACCGTCGGCGATCAACTTCTCTGGGGTGCCGCCGAACCGTTGCGCCGAATGCTCAATATCCTGGTCGCGCGACACCGTTGATCACCCGCCTGCCGGCCATCGGTCGGCATACCGGACATCTGCCAGTTGGCGCAGCGATAAGCTTCGTCATGTCCGCGAGGTGTGAATGGCGTGATTGAAAGGACCAAGTGTCGAACTTTGTCAGATGTGGCTTCCGCAGTACCGGGCCGCGTGTTGCTAAAGTGATACACCCCGTACAATCGCCATTTACTGTTGCTTACGTCTGTCGCTCTAGTTGACAGCGAAAGAGGTAAAGGCAGCAGCCTGGCATTACTTCCAGCCGCAGCGTGAGGATAGTCTCGTCGTTGTTGTTACTGATGTGTATACAACGCCGACAGATTCCTCAGGCAGCTTTCATGTTGAATACGTAAATGCTTGACGCTACGCTGCAAAGATCGAGGAGATCGCTTTGGGGAAGGTCTTGACGACGCCAACTTTGTCGCCCTTCAAACTTGGCTCACCGTTTGCCAGAACGGCGATCAGTCTGGCCATCGCCGCGACGTTTTCGTCGGTGGTGGTGCCAGTCGATGCAGCCGGGTTGGGGCGTTTGACCGTTCAATCGGCGCTCGGACAGCCTCTACGTGCTGAAATCGAGATCACTTCGCTGTCCGAGGACGAAGCGGCTTCGCTGGTTGCAAAGCTCGCCAAGCCGGAAGCCTTTCGACAGGCAGGCCTTGAATACAATCCGGCGCTGACCGGGCTGCAGTTCGAAGTCGTGCGACTGGGCGAACGGCGCTCGATCGTCCGGGTTACGTCGCCGCGATCGATCAACGAACCGTTCATCGATCTGCTCGTCGAACTCAACTGGGCCAGCGGGAAATTCGTGCGCGAGTACACGTTCCTGCTCGACCCGCCCGAGCTTCGAATGGGCAAGTCGGAATCCGTCGAGGGCGGCTCCGTACAGCGTTCGTCGATCGTCACCCCTGCGCCGGCCGTGTTGCCATCCCC
>JBGSTN010001097.1:0-2873 GCA_041736455.1 Burkholderiaceae bacterium
ACGGCGGCGCGCCGCCGGTGTAAAGTCGCGACAACGTCGCCCAGGACCCTGCCTTCGTGAACGATACGCCGCCGCTTCCGCGTCCGAACGGGACGCCCACCGTCGTGACCGGTCCGGCTGGCGAGTCCGCTGGAATCGCGACGGCGCAGGACGACAACCACTTCGCCGCCTATGAAGTGTTCAAGCGCAGCGAGTGGGCGGCTCTGCGTTCGAATACGCCGCTCACGTTGTCCGAGAAGGATCTGAATGCATTGCGCGGTGTCAACGAGCAGGTCTCATTGGTCGATGTCGAAGAGATCTACCTGCCGCTGTCGCGGCTGCTCAATCTGCATTTCCGATCGGCCCGCAGTCTGAGCGGCGTGCGCGACGACTTCCTGGGGAGGCTTGTCGGCCGGCGTCCGTATGTCATCGCGGTTGCGGGCAGCGTGGCAGTGGGCAAGAGCACCTTTGCGCGTGTGCTGCAGGCGTTGCTCGCACGCTGGCCTGATCATCCGCGTGTGGCGTTGATCACGACGGACGGCTTCCTGCATCCGAACCGTGTCCTCGAGGCACGGGGACTCATGGGGCGCAAGGGATTTCCGGAAAGCTATGATCGGCGATTGATGATCAGCTTTCTGGCCGAATTGAAGCGCGGCGCTCTCGCGGTGGAGGCGCCGCTCTATTCTCATGAGGCCTACGACATCGTGGCGGACCGGACGCTGACGGTGAGCCGGCCGGATATCCTGATCTTCGAAGGACTCAACGTGCTGCAGACGAGTTCGGGCGGCGCGTCGCTCAATTCGTCCAACCCGCACGAGTCCGGTGGTGGTGCAGGGCCCAGCATGCTGACGCCCAGCGTCGTCGTCTCGGACTTCTTCGACTTCTCGATCTATGTCGATGCACGTGAATCCGACATCGAAGGATGGTACGTGAAGCGTTTTCTCAAGCTGCAGCAGACGGTGTTTCGCAATCCCCATTCATACTTTCATCACTACCGCGACCTCACCGAAAGCGAAGCCGTGAAGACGGCACGCAAGATCTGGCGCGACATCAATCTTCGCAATCTGCTCGAGAACATCCTGCCGACGCGTGAACGCGCGAATGTCGTGCTCAACAAGCGTGCCGATCACACCGTCGATCAGGTGCAGTTGCGCCAGATCTGAGGGCGGCCGTGCCCGTCGACCTCAGCGCACCACGCCGCGCTTTTCGATGACCTGCGGCTCACTGCGTGGTGCCTGCCATCCGGCCGTGTTCACCGCATTCGCGGCGATGATCGCGTTGGCCCAGCGCTCGCTCAGATCGAAGACCGCGCCGGCCGACGCGCCGCTGTCGATCGGCGCGATCAGCAACATGACGACGACAGTGTCGCGCACATGGATGAACGTTTCGGTACGCATCATCGCCTGCGTCGTGGCGCGTCCATCCTTCTCGGCGCGTGTCACGCCGAAGGCATAGGCATAGCCGATGCGATTGATCGCATTGTCGAACACACCCAATGGTATCGCCGACGATTCGCCGTTGACGGTCGTCTGCGTCGATACGGGTCGACCTTCGAGCTTGCTGCGCTCGTACTGCGCGGTCTCGCTGCGCGCGATGTCGTCGCGCAGCCGCGCGAAGTGTTCGTCCGTTATCTCGCGTTCGTCGAACTCGCGCGGCACGGTCACGAACGCAGTCGCTTGCTGCCCGGACAATTCGATCTCGCGATAGCAGTCCTGCAGCGAGGCATGGAATCCGATCCGGATCGCCACCGTGCCGAAATCGTCGGGTGTGCAACGTTTCGCCGGCACATCGGGCGCCGCGATCTTCAGCTGCAGCGTCGCGCTTGTCGAATCCCGTTCGGTCGAGGCGAAGGCGTCCAACCCGCCGATACCCGAGACAACCACGCCGAGCAGCGCGATTGCCAGTACACGAGTCCGAACGGCGATGGCAGTGCGAACACTGGTGACGCGTGAGGTGATCGAACGATCTGCATCGTCACAGTGGCGGGTGGCCGTCGGGCCGTCGCCATGCAGGGCGCCTTCAAGCCTGGGCGATTGGATTCCATTCATCACTGCGATGCTCCTCGCGATCGGACCGGCTGGCCCGCGGCTCGATTGTTCGCGAGACCGGAACGTCCTGTGGCGACAAAGTTGGCATGAATGCGCGCGGACCTGCCAATCGGTACAACCCGTCACATAGTTCACAGCGCGGCGGCGTCTTCTGCGATTCAATGCCGTCGGTATCACGTTGCGGAACCGCCATGATTGACATCCGACACGCTCGCCGGGCGGCTGAATCCGCCGTCTCCCTGCTGGCGGCAGGTACGCCCGACCTGCCGGGAGCCAGCGTGCCGCATCGGATCGCGGTCGTCGGTGGCGGATTGCTCGGGCTTGTCTCGGCCCTGCGTCTTGCCCGCGCCGGCGCACGCGTGACGGTCTTCGAGGCAACCGATTCGTTGGGTGGCATCGCCGGATCGGCCGTGCTCGGCGATGTCCGGTGCGATCGGTTCCCGCACGAGATCGTGACGGGTGACGTGCACCTTCCCGAGTTGCTTCACGAGCTGGGCCTCGATCATCGCTTGCAGTGGCGTCGGCAGAATCGTGCGTACGTGCGCAACGGACAGATGCACGCGTGGTCGAGCGCGGCCGACTGGCTGCGTCTGCCGAACCTGGCATATGGGGACCGTGCTCGCCTGGCCGTGGCATTGGTGCGTGCGGCGTTCGTTCGCCGGGACGAACGGCTCGAGAGTATCGGTGCCATCGACTGGTTGCGCGGAATGTCTGGACCCGGCATGCTCGAGCACGTATTGCTGCCGCTGCTGCGCAACCGCTTCGGTGCCGATCTCGATCACGCCAGCGCGGCATTCGTGCAACCGGTGCTTGCGAGAATGTTCGCGTGTCGCGCGGACCTCGGCG
>JBGSTN010001109.1:0-3184 GCA_041736455.1 Burkholderiaceae bacterium
CGCAGGCGGTGGTGGTGCCGGAGGTTCGGGTGGCGGTGGCGGGTTCCCGGGCAAATCCGGCAACAAAGGCAAACCGGGGCTGCATGCGGGCGCGGGCAGCCATGACAAGAGCGCGAGATCGTCACGACCTGAACGGGAAGAGAAGAAGCCCGAAGGCGCCATGGCACTGGCCATGGCAGCCCTGAAACTATCGCAGTGACGCCCCGACCCGCTGTCCGCTAGGCGGTCAGTCGTTCGATGAACATGCCTGCGAAGAACAGGAGTGCGAGCACGAGCGTGACGATCAGCGCGCGAAAGGCGTTGACCAGTTGTGCGCGCTTTCCCGTCCAGAGGTATGCCACGGCATAGGCGAGGGAAAGCAACAGGCCGGCTGCAAAGACCACCCGAATGAGAATGATCATCGCTGCGGGACTCCGCCTGCGCGTACGTTGCACGTCGGCATGGGAAGATGCCCCGGCGAGTCACCGCCCCTTTGCAGCGGCACTATGCGGTGGCCCAATGCTGGGCGAAGAAGCGCGGTGCGTCGCGGCGTTCCTTGAACGTCGTCCATTCCCACGCCGACTGGCGGACGAGCAGCGCCCGGATGAGTTCATTGTTGAGCGCATGGCCGGAGCGAAAGGCGCTGTAGGAAGCGATCAACGGCGCGCCGATGATGTACAGATCGCCCATTGCGTCGAGTATCTTGTGCTTGACGAACTCGTCGCCGGAACGCAGACCGTCTTCATTGAGGACGCGATACTCGTCCATCACGATGGCGTTTCCGAAGCTCCCGCCCTTTGCCAGGCCCATGTCGCGCAACATCTCGACATCCTGCATGAAACCGAAGGTCCGTGCCTTTGCGACGTCCGAGACGTAGGACATTTCTTCGAAATCGACCACCACCTTCTGCTCGGTGGAGTCGATGGCCGGATGCGCGAAATCGATCGCGAACGAAAGCCGGAATCCGTCGTGGGGCTCGAGCATCGCCCATTTGGTCTCGTTTCCGACCCGCACCGTTTCGAGAACCCGGATGAACCGGCGCATCGCGGCCTGTTCGATCAGGCCCGCCGACTGGATCAGATAGACGAAGGAAGTCGCCGAACCATCGAGAATCGGAATCTCGGAGGCGGTGATGTCGACGTGCAGGTTGTCGACGCCGAGACCGGACAGTGCCGACATCAGATGTTCGATGGTCTGCACACGCACACGCCCCTTGGCGGTTTCGGTGGTGATGGTGGACGCCATCGTCGTTTCGTTCACCGCACTGGCCTGTGCCCGGATCGCGACAGGCTCGGGAAGATCGATGCGATGAAACACGATGCCGGTGTTGGGCTCGGCCGGTCGCAGCGTAAGCTGAACCCGGTCGCCCGAATGCATGCCGACACCTTCGGCGCGTACTATTTTTCTTATCGTCCGTTGCCGTAGCATGAGCGAGTTCCGTCTGAAGCCGTCGGCGAGAGGGACTCGTCATCGGCCGCAGGGCCGCCACGTGGTGGGGCCCCTGTTTGGCTCACCCCAGCTGGGTGAGCATTTTCTCGGCACTCGAAACGTCGAACTTGCCACCTTCTTCGAGGTTGAATGCCGTGACCTTGCCATCGTCGAGCACCATCGAGAAGCGCTGGGAGCGGATGCCCATGCCGCGAGACGTCAGATCGAGCTCGAGTCCCAGTGCCTTTGTCCATTCAGCGCTGCCATCGGCCAACATCCGGATCTTGCCCGTTGCGCCCTGGTCCTTGCACCATGCACCCATGACGAAGGCGTCGTTGACCGACATGCACCAGATTTCGTCGATGCCCCTGGACTTGAGTTGGTCGAACGACTTCACGTAGCCCGGCACATGCTGCGCCGAACACGTCGGGGTGAATGCGCCTGGCAACCCGAACACGGCAATCTTCTTGCCCTTGACCGCGTCGCCGACCTTGACGGGTGCCGGACCACCTTCTGCCATTTCGAACAGCGTTGCATCGGGTACCTTGTCGCCAATCTTGATCATGTCCTGACTCCTGTTCGTGAGTGAATTCCGGCAGCATTCGCCCGATATGTAACTGCGCGCGCAGTACGCAGGTGCGCACTACACCACCGCGCACGAGTGCGCGATATGCAAAGACGTCGAAAGCAATGCACGACACCATGCATGCATCGTGCGGCATTCTAGCGCCGCCGCTGCCCATGGCACGGTGATTCCCGGTTGCCGCCCGTGGCTTCACGGGCGGCAACCGGATTCTCACTTCAGCAGGTACTAAGTCTTACCAACGATCGATCAGTCGGCCTGACGGCGCAGGAAGGCCGGGATGTCGAAGCGCTCGACCCCACCGTGCTCCATGGCCTTGGCAGGACCACCCGCCATGTTCGCGCGCGGGCTGCGCCATACGGCAGGCTGGTCGTACTGGTCATAACCGGCGGGCATCTGGCCCTGTTCGATGTGTGCCTGGGGGATATGGCCGATCGCATCGTCGGTGCCGGTACGGCTGCGTTGCACGAGCACGGGCTTGGCTTTCTTGCCGATACCGGTTGCAACCACCGTCACCCGAAGCTTGTCGCCCATGTCCTCATTGAAGACCGTACCGTGAATGATCGTCGCATCGTCGGCGCAGAACGCCTTGATGGTGTTGATCACTTCGTTGGTCTCACGCAGCTTCAGGCTGCGATTGGCCGTGATGTTGACGATCACGCCTTTCGCACCCGACAGATCGACACCGTCGAGCAGCGGCGATGCGACTGCCTGCTCGGCGGCCAGACGGGCGCGATCGAGACCGGCAGCTTCACCGATACCCATCATCGCCTTGCCCTTGTCGGTCATCACGGTCTGCACGTCGGCAAAGTCGACGTTGACGAGGCCAGGCACATTGATGATCTCGGCAATACCGGCCACCGCATTGTTGAGCACGTCGTCGGCACGCTTGAATGCATCCTCGAGGCTGGCGTCCTCGTCCATCACCTGGAACAGGTTCTGGTTGAGTACGACGATCAACGAATCGACCAGCTCGACGAGATTCTCGATGCCCGAATCGGCGACCTGCATCTTCTTCTTGCCTTCGAACTCGAATGGCTTGGTGACCACACCAACGGTCAGGATCCCGAGTTCCTTGGCAACTTCGGCAACCACCGGCGATGCACCGGTGCCCGTGCCCTTGCCCATGCCGGCGGTCAGGAACACCATGTTGGCGCCTTCGAGCGCCTCGCGAATGCGCTCGCGTTCGGCGTC
>JBGSTN010001110.1:0-2040 GCA_041736455.1 Burkholderiaceae bacterium
CCGGCGGCGCCTCGCATTCGAGCAGATGCCAGTCGCCGCTGTCATCGCATTCCATCGTCAGCGAACATGATTCTTCGCTGCCGTCGTTGTCGCCGGGCGCTTCGAGGACCAGATCCACCCGCGGCAATGACGGCGCATAGAGCGCGAAGCGTGTTCGGCCATCGGCTCGATGGTGCGCACCGAACGGCATTTCATGGACGGCACTACCAGCTTTCGCTGTCCGGCTCCCCTCAGGCATCGCAGTACTCGAGGATCACGGTCGCCAGTGGTGGTAACGTGAGCGCGACGGATTCGGGACGACCATGCCAGGCAACCGCCTCGGTGGTCAGTTCCTCGGTCGAAGCGTGGCCGCTGCCGCCATAGGCGACCGCGTCGGTATCGATACGCACGCGCCAGCGTCCAGCGGCCGGCATGCCGACCCGGTAGTCGCTGCGCGGCACGGGCGTGAAGTTGCATATCGCGACGATGCCGGCGCGTCCCCGGGCGTCGCGTCGGCAGAACGACAACACGCTGTTCGCATGGTCGCCGGTGTCTATCCAGTCGAAACCTTCCGCGCTGGCATCGCACTCGTGAAGCGCAGGTGCATCGCCGAGCAGCGCGTTGAGGTCAGAAACGAGCCGGCGCATGCCGCCGTGCAGACCGCTGTCGGCAAGGTGCCAGTCGAGGCTCACATCGTGATTCCATTCGCGCCGCTGTCCGAACTCGTCGCCCATGAACAGCAGCTTCTTGCCGGGATGTGCCCACATGAAGCCGTAGCACGCACGCAGGTTCGCGAACTTCAACCAATCGTCACCGGGCATCTTGCCCACGAGCGAGCCCTTGCCATGCACGACCTCGTCGTGGCTGAAAGGCAGCACGAAGTTCTCGCTGAATGCGTAGACGAGAGCGAACGTCAGTTCGTCTTGGTGGTGCCTGCGATGCAGCGGATCACGGGCGAAATATCGCAGCGTGTCGTGCATCCATCCCATGTTCCACTTCAGCGTGAATCCGAGCCCCGCCATGTCGACCGGCCGCGACACCCCGGGCCAGGCGGTACTTTCCTCGGCGATCGTCATCGTGCCAGGAAAGTCGGCATGAGTGCGCACGTTCAATTCGCGCAGGAATTCGATCGCGTCGAGATTTTCCACGCCGCCGTGCCGGTTCGGGATCCATTCGCCCTCGTTGCGTGAATAGTTCAGGTAGAGCATCGATGCCACCGCATCCACTCGCAGGCCATCGATGTGGAAACGATCGAGCCAGAAAAGCGCATTGGCGATCAGGAAATTGCGTACCTCGCTGCGACCATAGTTGTAGATCAGCGTATTCCAGTCGCGATGGAATCCCTGGCGCGGATCCTCGTGTTCATAGAGCGCGGTACCGTCGAAGCGGGCCAAGCCGTGCGCATCACTGGGAAAGTGACCCGGCACCCAGTCGAGGATCACGCCGATACCGGCCTGATGGCAGCTATCGACGAATCCAGCGAATTCCTCGGGCGTGCCGTGGCGAATCGTGGGCGCGAACAAACCGGTCGGCTGGTATCCCCATGATCCGTCGAACGGATATTCCGATACGGGAAGAAGTTCTATGTGCGTGAAGCCCAGATCGCGGACGTAGGGCACGAGGCGCTGCGCCAGTTCGGCATAGGAGAGGTAGCGATCGTTCTGCTCGGGCACCCGCGCCCACGATCCGAGATGCACCTCGTAGATGCTGAGCGGCGAAGTCAGCGGGTTCCATTTCGCACGCCTGCCCATCCATTCATCGTCTTGCCAGGCATGGTCGACGAGACCTTCCACGATCGAGGCGGTCTGCGGCGGATGTTCGGCACGCATCGCGACCGGATCCGCCTTGAACGGCAACTGTCTTCCGTCGCGATCGAGAATCGCGTATTTGTAGCGTTGGCCCCGCTCCACCCCTGCGACGAAGCATTCGTGGATGCCCAGGCCGGGCAGCAATCGCATCGGATCGGCTTGCGGATTCCAGCCATTGAAGTCGCCCACCACGCTGACCTGCCGCGCGTTGGGCGCCCAGACGGCGAAACGGGTACCGGCGACATCGTCGCGG
>JBGSTN010000429.1:0-6218 GCA_041736455.1 Burkholderiaceae bacterium
GCCTGACGTACCGACGACGTTCGACTTCGAGCGCAACGGCCGGGGCATGGCCGAACTGGTGGGCCGCCTTCGCGAGGGCGGCACGTTCGGACCCGCTATGGCGCGAGTGATGCTGGTGGGTTTTTCAGCCGGGGCGCTGTCGACCTTGCTGGCTGCGGATACGCCTGGTGTGGTCGGCTATGTGGGTCTCGATCCTTTCGATCGCACCGGGCCCGACGGCGAGACGATGCTTGGCCTGGAGCGGACGCGAACGCTGAAGACCGAAGCATTGCTCTTGCGAGCGCCGCCCTCGCGCTGCAACGCTGACGGCGTATCCGGACCATGGTCGCGCGTGCTGCCGGATCTGTTGAAGGACGAGATGATCGCCGGCGCCTCGCACTGCGATTTCGAATCCCCCACCAACTGGGCATGCGAAGTGGCCTGCGGTGGCGCCGATCCTTCGCGACAGGCCCAGGTGAGAAACGCACTGCTGTGGGCGGCGGAGCGCTGGCTGCCACGCGCTCCACCCTGAAAGATCACGGGTCCGTCCGCCCTTTGGGGATCGATGCATGGTCTGGAAACGTCGACTGATTCTCGGCGAGGCATCGCGCCATCAGACTGAGTTCGGCGTATACGACACCCGCATGGGGATGCCACTGTGATACCTCGGCCCCCTGCGCGCTCACGACTTGCTGATCCCCTCTCGCCGCGGGACCGGTGATCGCCTTCGGCCCGAGCTTCTCGACATTATCCAGGGTCGCTCGCATCATCGACTGCTGCATCTCCAGTGCAATCCCCTCCGGCACGCCCGCAGCGGCGTAGGCCTCGCGCGCGATGGCCTGCATCACGACCGTGAAGTTGCTCGAGAACACTGCCGCAGCGTGGTACAAGACCTTGCGCTCAGCGGAAATGGGAAAGAAACGCGCACCCGCCGCCGCGAACAGCGGTTGCAACACCTCGAGGGCCGCGCTGTCCCCCTCGACGCCGCAGAGTGACCCTCGAAACTGTTCGACTGCACGCTCGGGACTCGCGAAGGTCAGCACCGGGTGCACACTCGCGACCTGGAAACCGATGCTCGACAGCGAGCTCATGACAGCAGACCGGTGAAACCCGCTGCAATGAAAGGCGATGGGTGTGCGGCCGGTCGTCTGCCCCGCGGCAGACGATATGGCCATGGCCAATTGGTCGGCCACCTGCTGAATCAACGTGTCCGGCACAGTGAGCATCCAGACGTCCGCCGGTTTCATCCGGTCGATCGAACCGACGGCGCGCCCTGCCCCGATGAATGCCGCCGCATTGCGCACCTTCGATTCGACCGGACCAGTCAGATCCTGGATCTCGCAGTCACCTTGAAGGTGAAGCAGGCGGGCCAGGGTCTGACCCACTCGGCCGCAGCCGATGACATTGATGCTAGTCATCTCGTGACCGTGCACGACTGCATGCAACGTGGACAATCCATCAGGTGGTCTTGCTTCGCAACAGGCTGTTCACCAGGTTGTCGAACGGCAGGTCGCAGAATTGTTGCCAACGAATCTGCTCGGCGCGGAAGTTCGACCAATGCACGAAGAGCTTCTTGAAGGCCGGGCTCTTTTCCGACAGCTCGGCGTACATCTCGGTGGACGCCTTGTACGAGGCTTGCAGCACGTCCTTGGGGAAAGCGCGCAACTGCGCGCCGCCCACCACGAGACGGCGAAGTGCGTGCGGGTTCTCGGTATCGTATTTGATGGTCAGCCACTGGTTCGCTTCGGCGCACGAGGTGCGTAACGCAATCTGGTACAACTCGGGCAGTGCTGCCCAGGCCTGGAGATTGATGAACAACGCCAGAGTTGCCGATCCTTCCCACCAGCCAGGGTAGTAGTAATACTTCGCGACCTTGTGCAGGCCCAGCTTCTCGTCGTCGTACGGTCCGACGAATTCGGCGGCATCGATCACGCCTTTTTCCAGTGACTGGTACAGGTCACCCGCCGCGAGTTGCTGCGGGACGACTCCGAGCTTGGAAAGCACCATGCCCGCCAGTCCGCCGACGCGGAACTTCAGTCCCCTGAGATCCTCGACGCTCTTGATTTCTTTCCGATACCAACCTGCCATCTGGGCGCCGGTGTTGCCCACGGCCATGCACCGGACACCGTAGTCGGCGAGAAATTCGTCGATCATCGCCTGGCCGCCGCCTTCGTAGAGCCATGCGTTCTGTCCTCGGAGATTCAGCCCGAAGGGCAACGCCGTATGGAAGCCGAACGCCGGGTCCTTGCCGATATAGAAGTAGCTGGCGCTGTGGCCGGCTTCGACCGTGCCCTTCTGGACCGCATCGAGGACACTCAGCGGCGGTACCAACTCGCCGGCGGCATGCAGGCTGATGTTGAACCTGCCGCCGGTGAGTTCTCCGACCCGCCGGGTCACCATCTCCATCGCCGAGTAGATCGACGTGAGGCTCTTGGGATAGCTAGAAGCAATGCGCCAACGGATCTCGGGCGATCCGGTCTGGGCCAGCGCGGGTGACGCGATCGCGGCTGCGGCGCTTCCCGCCGTGGTGGCCTGTACTAGAAAGTTGCGACGTTGCATCGATACTCCTGTCTGGTTGCCCAGCGAGCTGAGCGGTGGAATGAAGGCAGCGGTATTGCCGTGCTCGATGCCTGGAGTCTTCTGCCGTACGAGGTTGCTCGTGTCCATCGCGCGTTTGCGCACGGGTGAATCCGGATGGTAGCCGGCAACCGCATCCGGGCACAGTTCGATGCAAACCATCGACGAAGACATTCGTGCGAGTCGTCCGAGGTCTACAGGAATCCCTTGAGGGTTCGATCGAACAGCCTCCGATGCCCGAACCTCATTCGACGACCGGACCTTCCTTGCCGGCTGCAATATCAGGATGTGCTGGGATGTTCCCATCTAGATCGATTCCAGCGTCGCGCTGCCGTGGTAACCGACCGCTTGTCGGCGCGAGGCCGGTTGCCTATCGGCAGGACCTGCCCGGACTTAAGTTATCGATTCGAAAACCGATAAAAAGTGCAACAAGCCGCATCCCGAAGGCGCGCATCACCCATAAAGCCAAACGGCGTTCAAGGGATTGTCGAGTCACATCGAACAATTACTCCTACTTGAACGATATGTCGAAACTGATTCTGATCGTGGACGACTCCCCTACCGTGATCCTGAGCCTCAAGGCGAGCCTCACGATGAATGGTTTTCAGGTCGAATCCGCCAATGACGGTGCCGCTGCATTGAGTCGACTGACGGGCGGGCTTCGCCCCGACCTGATCATCACGGACTTCAACATGCCGACGATGAACGGCGATGTACTGGTGCGCTCGATCAAGGCGATACCTCGCCTGAAATTCGTCCCCATCCTGATGTTGACCACCGAAAGCGATTCGAAGAAGCGTGAGGAGGGCAAACGCATGGGCATCACCGGATGGCTGGTCAAGCCCATCGCAGGAGGCGATCTGTTGAAAGTGATCTCTCAGGTGCTGCCCAAGGCGGCGTAGGTGTCGAGTCACGCGCAAGGCTGATCGATGCCGCATTGATGGCATCGACCGTTAACCCACCTGAGGGCGAACCATGCAGTACGCCATTCTTTCCATCGATGTCCAGGGCGACATTCGCCGACTCTTTCGCGTGACGCTGGTGCCGAGCGACCCGACCAGGCCGTTCGAACTGATGGACTACCCGAACCTGTTGAAACGTCATGTCGATCGGTGCTGAACATGACTCGTCGGCACGAGCCGATGCAGCAACCGTACCGCACGGACCGCGACTTTCAGGCGCTGTCAGGCTTTCGGCACTGGCGGGATCGACGGTCGTTGCGACGGCCGTCTGGATCGCACCGGATACGTGGACGAGTGCGCCCGGTGCCATCGGACTGATCGGCACCGCCATCGCAGCGCTCGTCGTTGCAGGCATTTGCCTGATGCTGATCGGGCGCTTTCAGCAGCGCCTGGGACGTTTCCAATGGCTCACGATAGAGCAACGCATGCCGGCCGACCGTGTCGCTGCGGAAGTCCGCCAGGCGGAGCCCTATCTGAACCTGCTCGGAGAGCAGTTGCAAGGTGCGTTGAGCGACACGGAAGGCCACGTGGTCTCGCTGGTGGATCTGCTCAATCGCATGAATGCATTGTCTTCCGCGGAACTGGGGCGCATCGACGCCTCGAAGACTCATGGGCTGGAACTACTGCGCGTGGTCAGGGAGAAGATGGCCGTCGACCAGCAACTGGTCGCCAGCCTGACGATGTACGTGAAGCGGCAGGAACAGGAAGAAAGCCACAACCTCAGGCGAGTCGAGCGGTTGCAGGACGTGAAGGCGCTTGCCCCGCTGGTCGACACCATTGCTTCGATCGCCAGGCAGACCAACTTCCTGTCGATCAACGCCGCGATCGAGGCGGCGCGTGCCGGTCCGTCGGGCAAGGGTTTCGCCGTGGTCGCCGCCGAGATCCGATCCTTGTCGACACTCACCTCGACCACGGTCACGGACATCTCGGCAAAGATCCACGCGGCGACGGCGGGCGTCGAGCAGGAACTGGCCGCCGTCACGCAATCCGGCGGGAGCAACTCGACGGTCTCCAACATGCAGCGGATCCTCGACGACGTCGAAGCCATGCAGAACCGCTTCAAGCAAGTGGTCGACAACTACAACCTGGAAGAAATGTTCGGCTCGCTCGGGCCGGCCCAGGAGACCCTCGTGCAACTGATGACGGACGCCATGGGCGAGATGCAGTTTCACGACGTCCTGCGACAGCGGGTGGAGCAGGTGCAGCTGGCGATCAGCGACCTCGATGACTTCTTCAGGCAGTTCGCCCACGAGGTGCAGGCCCCGGCGAATCCGTCGCTCGACGATCGCGCCGGCCTGCAACGGCTGCTGGCCACGCAGACCGAACGCTATGTGATGCACAGCCAGCACGTCACCCATCATTCGTCCACGGGTGCGGACGACGCGATTCGGCAGCAACTGGCCGACACCGCCGCTCCCAAGATCGAACTCTTCTGACAGAAGCGTTTTCCGCCCTCAGGGGCCCGAAAGACTACGACTCGAATGACCCCATGACAACCGATCAGCCCCCTTTCGCACTGCCGTCGGAACTGAGCATCTACCAGGCCGCCGAACTGAAGTCCCAATGGCTTGCCGCGATGCCGCCAGGCGGTGACTGGACGGTGGACGCCAGCGCGGTCGAGTCCGTCGACCTGGCCGGGATCCAGGTCCTGCTGCTGATGCAACGCGAAATGGGCGCAGCCGGACGCGCATTGAAACTCCACGGCATCTCTGCAGAGTTGAGGAGCGTGATCACGCTGCTCGGGCTGGCGGGCTTGCTGGCCGAAGCCTCCTGAGGAATCCGCATGAGCACCGAAACCATCAAGGATGTCTTTCTCGTCGAGGCGCGGGACCAGCTCGACGCGCTCGAGACCACCCTGCTCAGCCTCGAGCGCGACCCGCAGGACGAGGCCACGATTCATACCGCCTTTCGTGCCGCTCACACCATCAAGGGATCATCGGCGATGGCCGATGCCACGGCAATCACCGCGTTCACGCACAACGTGGAGAATGTGCTGGACCGCATGCGCGAAGGCGCCCTCGCGGTCGAACCGGATCTGGTCAGTCTGCTGCTGGCCTGCGCAGATCACATTGGTCTTCTGCTGGGTCTGTTCCGAGAAGACACGCCGCTGGATGCGGAGACTCGCCTCCAGGGCGAGCACCTGCTCGAGCGACTGATGCCATGGCTGGAAGAAGTCAGCGAAGGCAAGACGTCTCCCCAGGCGAGCGCCGTTGCCGGCGGCGAGCACGCAGGGCGACTGGCCTGCGGACACTGGCATATCTCGATTCGCCTGGGCCCCGAGATCTTCCAGCGCGGGGTCGAGCCCGTCGGGCTCATCCGTTACCTGGCCACGCTGGGCGAGCTGCTGCGTGTTCAGACGGTGCACAGCCGCCTGCCGGCCGTGGCGGAAATGGATCCCGAGTTGTGTTATCTCGACTTCGAGATCGACTTTCGTGGCGATGTGAGTCGCGCCACCATCGAACAGGCGTTCGCCTTCCTCGACAGCGATTCCGAGGTGCTGATCCTCGAGCCCAACGCCGCGATGCAGGATGTCGTCCGGACAGCGCAAGGTCTCGCGTACGATCCGTCGCGGTGGCTGCATCGTCTGGCCGACGCGCAGACACTGTCTGCGGATGAACACGCGATCTTGCGGAACTTGCTGGCGAACGCCAACGTCGCGCAAAGCGCTACAGGGCACAAGTCGCAGCACCAGGTCGCCAG
>JBGSTN010000014.1:0-1982 GCA_041736455.1 Burkholderiaceae bacterium
CTGGGCTGACTTCGCCGAAGGTCTGTCGCTCGCCGCGAGCGACCGCGCCGAGCAGTTCGGCGTGTGCGTCGGCCCGTGTCAGCGTCGAGATCCGGTCCGGCGGCTGAATCATGTCGATGACTTCTCCCTGAGCGGGGCGCCATCCGCTGGTCAGCGCGGCATGCAGTTCGGCCTGAACGTCGGCTCGGGTACGTATCGAAGCGGCACTGAAGGCATCGTGCGCGGGTACCAGCTCTTGTGCGAACGAAGGGAGCGTGGTGAGGACCAGGGCAGCGGCGGTGATCAGCGTAACGGTTTTCATGATGGTTCCTTTCAATGAATGGAGGGCCGGATTGGCCAGTGCCAGCGTTGCCGACTGCATTGCCGACATCGACTTGGTCGTTCGTGGTCAGCAAAACATGACAGGAAATTTCGCGCCGATGCGATTGAAATTTTCCGGGTGGCCTGTAAGACAAGGCGGCCTGCGCCGTCTAATCGCCACGAAGATCTCGTCCTTACCGAGACTTCGTCATCGATTTCCCGCCCCCCAACGCACTAACGACTCAGGAGATTCACATGACTCAACCCAACAACAAGTTCCCGGCAATCGCGCTGGCACTGGCGCTCGGCGCTGCCTTCACGGCCCTCCCGGCGGCCGCACAGTCGACCGACAAGGAAAAATGTTTCGGCGTTGCCCTCAAAGGCAAGAACGACTGCGCGGCCGGTGCGGGCACCACCTGCGCGGGCACTTCGAAGGTCGACTACCAGTCGAACGCTTGGTCGTATGTGGCCAAAGGCACCTGCGAAAAGACGGTTTCGAAGACTTCGGCAAGCGGTTTCGGGCAACTCACCGAGTTCAAGGCCGAGAAGAAGGGCTGAACCCGCGCTGCAACCGGCCCACGACAGACCACGCCTGGACAATGCCATGCCGCACCAGGATGTCTACGCTCGCGGTGGGCGCCCGGCCATCGGGCCGGGCGGTCTGTCCGGCATGATTCGCGGGTTGCCTTCGCGCACCGGCATCGGACTGAAACCTCAGCACTTCCGCGAGGTGCTGGACACACGACCGGACATCGGTTTCTTCGAGGTGCACGCCGAGAACTACATGGTCGACGGCGGGCCCTTCCATCACTACCTGACGCGCGTGCGCGAGCACTACCCGTTGTCGCTGCACGGTGTCGGCTTGTCGATCGGGGGCGCCGACCCCCTGGACGAGAATCATCTCGATAGCCTGGCCGCTTTGATCGCACGATACGAGCCCGACTCGTTCTCCGAACACCTGGCCTGGTCGAGTCACGGCGGCTTCTTCTTCAACGACCTGCTGCCGGTGCCATATGACCGGCCGACGCTCGATCGCGTCTGCGAACACATCGACCGCGTGCAGTCGCGATTGCAGCGCCGCATGCTGCTCGAGAATCCTTCGACCTACGTCGAGTTCGACGCGTCGACAATGAGCGAGACCGCGTTCCTGCGCGAAGTGCTGCGACGCACCGGTTGCGGACTGCTGCTGGACGTCAGCAACGTCCATGTGTCCTGCACCAACCATCACAAAGACTCGCTTGCGTATGTGAGCGAGTTGCCGCTCCATGAAGTCGGCGAGGTGCACATCGCCGGCTTCGCCCGGGACGAAGATGGCGGCGGCGCACCGCTGCTGATCGACAGTCACGGCAGTCCGGTCGATGCCGCGGTCTGGGATCTCTACGCACACGTGATCGCATCGCTCGGCGCAGTGCCGACATTGCTCGAGCGCGACAACGACGTGCCCGCACTGGCGACGCTTCTTGCGGAAGCCGGCCGCGCCGATGCGCTGTTGTACGCTCGTGCCGACGACAGGACCAAAACCGACACACAGGCCGACGACAAGTCGATGTGTCGCGCCGAGTCACTCTCGTGCGCCGCAAGCAGGGATGACCCATGATGGCGAACGGCGTACGACCCGCACTCGATGCGGTCGATCAGTTCGAATTCGCGGCTGCGCTGCTCGACCCGGAACGCGCCCCACC
>JBGSTN010000054.1:0-1926 GCA_041736455.1 Burkholderiaceae bacterium
CGGCGTTCGCCGAAGTCGAGACGGAGGTCCACGACGCGAGCGGCCAGGTCTGCGTGCGCATGCTGACGGGCACGTTCCGGCGAGGGGTCGACGCGCTCGGCGACATCGAGCCGTTCGAAGGTGCCGGCGTGAGCCGGTCGACCAAGGTCACCGTGCCGGTACGCGCGCCCGACGTGTCGGTGACGGCACACATTGCCGACAATCAGGCGCACATCTACCGGCTGTCGGGCGACTACAACCCGCTGCACATCGACCCGGCGGCCGCTTCGTTCGGCGGCTTCGATCGGCCGATCCTGCACGGCCTGTGCACCTACGGCCATTGTGGTCAACTCCTGCTCGGTGCCTTGTGCGACCACGATGTCGGTCGCTTCGGTTCGCTGCGCATGCGCTTCTCGGCGCCCGTCTATCCCGGCGATCGACTGCAGATCGTTGCCTGGCACGACGGCCCCGACCGGGTCGTGTTCGAAGGCCGGGTCGGCGAGCGGGTTGTCGTCTCCAACGCCTGGTTCACCTGGCGCTGAGCCATGGTGTTCTGCAGCCGACTCGCTGCGTGGCACCACCGCAGCGACCGTTCGTCGGGACCGGTCTGACGCCGCGATGAATCATCAACGGGATTCGTCGCCCGAACGATGAATCCGCCTCGACGCAGAAGGGACCGCTCCGCTAACATCGTTCTCGAATTCCTGGACCGTTCAGGCCCGACCTCAATCCCTTGTCCAAAAGCCCGATCCATGTCGTCCATCGACGGACTGTCAGTTTCCCGCGCGCGTCGCCAGCATCGCCTCGCCGTCGCAACACTGGTGCTGTGCACCCTGCTCTGGAGCATTGCGGGTATCGTCATCCGACGGCTCGATACGGCCGAGGGATTCGAAGTCTCTTTCTGGCGATCCGCATCGTGCATGCTGTTTCTGGTCATCGTGAGCATGGTGATGCACGGGCGGCATTGGTTGTCGCGCATCGTCGCCTCCGGCACGCCGGGACTGCTGTCGGGCTTCATGTGGGCGATCATGTTCACCGGCTTCACGCTGGCGATCTCGATGACGACGGTCGCCAAGACGCTGGTACTGATGGCCGTGTCGCCGTTGCTGGCGGCGCTGCTCGCACACTTCTGGCTGCAGGAACGAATCGCGTTGCGGACCTGGTTCGCCATCCTGCTGGCGAGCATCGGCATCGTCCTGATGGTGGTCGACGGACTGCTGAACGATGGCGGCCAGGTCGGCAGTCACCTCGGCATGCTCATCGCGGCGAGCGTTCCCATCGCCTCCGCGGTCAACCTGATCGTGTTGAAGAAGACCCAAGGCAAGGTCGATCTGCTGCCGGCCGTGTTGATCGGCGGGCTGATCTCGGCCCTCGTGATGCTGCCCTTCGCGTTTCCGATGCAGGCGAGCGGGCGCGACATCGCCTGGTTGAGCATGCTGGGTATCGTCCAGGTCGGCATTCCGTGCAGCCTGCTCGTCATCGTGTCGCGCTACCTGGCACCTCAGGAAACGGCGCTGCTCGCCTTGCTCGAGGTGGTCTTCGGGCCGCTCTGGGTCTGGCTGGGCGTCGGCGAACGGCCGGCGGACGCAACGCTCTGGGGCGGCGCGCTCGTCCTGGCGGCTCTCGTCGGCAATGAGTTGTGGGGAAACTACACGACGCGCGGGCGCGCCGGGATACCGTCGCAACAGGCGGGCTGATCGGACGACCGACGACCGTGTGCACGCCCACGTACAATGAGGCGCCGACCACACTCCCCTGCCAGGACGGACGCAAAGTCCCATGCTCAGCTATCGCCACGCTTTCCATGCCGGCAACTTCGGCGACGTCCTCAAGCATATCGTGGTGACCGACTGCCTCGAACACCTGTGCCTGAAAGCCGGGCCTTTCGACTTCATCGACACGCACGCCGGCGCCGGCCTCTACAACCTGCGTGACGAACGCGCGGCC
>JBGSTN010000062.1:0-3331 GCA_041736455.1 Burkholderiaceae bacterium
TCGATGAACTGCCGCCCGGGCGCCAGCTGGTTCGCACCCGCCTGATCGAGCAGGGCCGCCGGGCGGATGTGCTCGACCGCGTCGGTGAAGCGGCGCGAGGCGGTCGGCAGGTCTACTGGGTCTGCCCGTTGATCGAGGAGAGCGAGGCGCTGGATCTGCAGACCGCGATCGATACGCATGACGAACTGGTCGCGATGCTGGGCGCCGACAAGGTCGGCTTGATCCATGGCCGGCTGTCGTCTGTCGCCAAGCAGCAGACGATGGCGCGCTTCGTGTCCGGAGACCTCAAGGTCCTGGTCGCCACCACCGTGATCGAGGTGGGTGTCGACGTGCCGGCGGCTTCGCTGATGGTGATCGAGAACGCCGAGCGCTTCGGGCTGGCTCAGCTCCATCAATTGCGCGGTCGTGTCGGGCGCGGTGCGCAGAGCAGTGTCTGCGTGCTTCTGTATGCGACGCCATTGTCCGAGTCGGCACGGGCACGTCTGCGGGCCCTGTTCGAGACCAGCGATGGATTCGAGATTGCGCGGCGCGACCTGGAGATTCGTGGTCCGGGCGAGTTCCTGGGCGCCCGCCAGTCGGGCGTACCGTTGCTGCGTTTCGCCGACCTCGAGCGCGATCATGATCTGCTCGAATTCGCCCGCGGCCGTGCCCGGCAGCTTGCCGATGCAGGAGGCAACGGTGTCACGAGCCTGATGGATCGCTGGTTTGGCGGCCAGGAGGATTTTCTGCGCGCGTGAAGGGATTGATAATCGCACCGATCTTGACACTATGGATTGGTATAAACTATCGACATGACTCTCACGGAACTCAAATACATCGTTGCCGTCGCCCGCGAACGCCACTTCGGCCGTGCCGCGGAGGCCTGTTTCGTCAGTCAGCCCACGCTGTCGGTCGCGATCAAGAAACTCGAGGAAGAACTCGAGATCCAGATCTTCGAGCGGGGTGGCTCCGAGATCGGGATCACGCCGATCGGCGTGCGGGTCGTCGAGCAGGCCCAGCGCGTCCTCGAGGAAGCGCACGGCGTCAAGGAAGTCGCGCAACAGGGCAAGGATCCGCTGTCAGGGCCCTTGCGTGTCGGTGTGATCTATACGATCGGTCCCTATCTGCTGCCCTCGCTGGTCCGCGAGGTGATCAGGAACACGCCGCGCATGCCGTTGATCCTGCAGGAGAACTTCACCCACAAGTTGCTCGAGTTGCTGCGCCAGGGTGAAATCGACGTGGCGATACTGGCCGATCCGTTTAATGCAGCAGGTCTTGTCACGCAGGCGCTCTACGACGAGCCGTTCATGATCGCGTTGCCGCGCAGTCATCGCTGGGCCAATCGTGCGCAGATCGAGTCGACGGCGATCAAGGAGGAAACGATGCTGCTGCTGGGCACCGGTCATTGTTTCAGGGATCAGGTGCTCGAGGTCTGTCCCGAGCTCGCCCGCTACTCGCAAGCCAGCGCCGGCATCCAGAAGACCTTCGAAGGGTCTTCGCTGGAAACGATCCGGCACATGGTCGCCTCCGGCATCGGCATCACCGTCCTGCCGATCATGGCCATCGGACCGGAAGATCGCGACGGCCTGCTCAAGTACGTGAACTTCGTTCCGCCCGCGCCGACCCGGCGCGTGATGCTTGCCTGGCGCAAGAGCTTCGCCCGCATCGAGGCCATCGAGTCGTTGCGCCAGTCGGTGCTTTCGCTCGATCTTCCGCAGGTGACGATGCTGGGTCGCGCGGAACCGGTTTCGCAATAGCGGATCGTCGGGGTAAGCCTTGTTTCGCGGCCGACACGATCGATCGGTTAGAGTTCGTCGAAACCGTCCCGACGGATCGTTTCGTTCCAAGCCATTCCATTGCGAAGATCACCATGATTGACGAGGTAGTCCGGTTCCCGGGCATCGAAGCGAGCATCGGCAAGACGCCGATCGCGCGGTTGCAACGTCTTCCCGGCGAGCGAGGTGCCGCGCGCGGCAATGTCATTCTCGGCAAGCTCGAGGGGAACAATCCTGCCGGTTCCGTGAAGGACAGGGCGGCTCTGGCAATGATCGACGGTGCGCAACGCCGTGGCGAGATTCGACCTGGCGACACCCTGATCGAAGCAACCTCGGGCAACACGGGCATCGCCTTGGCCATGGTTGCCGCGATGCGCGGTTATCGGATGATCCTGATCATGCCCGATAACCTGTCCCTCGAGCGTCGCCAAACGCTCAGCGCTTTCGGCGCCGAACTGATCCTGGTCACCAAGGCCGAAGGCATGGAGGGCGCGCGCGACCTGGCCGACCGCATGCAGGCCGAAGGCAAGGGTCGTGTGCTCGATCAATTCGCCAACGACGACAACTGGCGGGCGCATTTCGAGACGACCGGGCCCGAGATCTGGGCCGCAACCGGTGGCATGATCACGCATTTCGTTTCCGCCATGGGCACCACCGGAACGATCACGGGCGTGTCCCGCTTCCTGAAGGACCAGCGCGACGCGGTACGAATCATCGGCGCGCAGCCGGCCGAGGGCTCGTCGATCCCCGGCATACGCAAGTGGCCGGAAGCCTATATGCCGGCCATCTACAAGCACGCACTGGTCGACCAGATCGAACTCGTGTCGCAGGCCGACGCCGAGGCGATGGCGCGGCGCCTCGCCACCGAGGAGGGCATCTTCTGTGGAATCTCGGCGGCGGGAGCGTGCTGCATCGCGCTGCGCATCGCCGAGACGGTCGAGAATGCGACGATCGTCTTCATCATCTGCGACCGCGGCGACCGCTACCTGTCGACCGGCGTCTTTCCCTGAGCGAGCATCATGCGTTCCACTTCCGGCAATCCGCCGATGGCGCTGCCTGCGATGCTTGCGTTGTCGACGATGGGTTTCATGGGGTTCAACGCCGTGATCGGGCTGATCTCGCGCGAACTGGGCATGTCGGAACTGCAGACCGGCATCGTGGTGGCGGTCGGCGGAGTCGGCCTGATGTTGAGCAGCCGGCGCTGGGGCCGCCTGAGCGACCGGATCGGACGGCGTCCGGTGATCCGGATGGGCCTGGGCGGCTACATCGCCGGCTTCGCGTTGTTGTTCGCTTTCCTGGCGATGACGCTGCCGGCTTCCGGCGGCGATGCCGGCCGTGCGCTGGTCGTCCCGGCGACCGTCTCTTTCGTCGTGCTGCTGGCGGTGCGCCTGCTGCTGTCGGTCTCGGTGGGCGGATCGGTCACCGCCACGCAAGCCTATATCGCCGACACCACCACGCCCGAGACCCGGTCGCGCGGCATGGCGTTGCTGGGCATGGGTCAGGCGTTCGGCATGATCTTCGGCCCGGCGCTGGCAGGACTGATGGCGATCTGGAGCCTGATCGCTCCGGTCGCTGTC
>JBGSTN010000063.1:0-2199 GCA_041736455.1 Burkholderiaceae bacterium
ATGAGGTCATTGCGGTCCCCGCAGAGATCGCGTGTTCGGTAGCGCTGCCTGCTGCCATCGGGCGCCGAAGCCGCGTCGTTCCCGCGGCCAAATCCCCCCGGCTTGCCCTGGCAACGCTTTCGTCGGACTATTGCACACCTCTGCATCGAAGGAAGACCATGACGTTCCCCCGCCTGCACGCATTCCTCTTGCTGCTGTTGTCTGCCGTGGTGGTGCCCGGTGTCGCTGCGCCGACGCACGGTCTGTCGGCATTCGGCGATCTCAAGTATCCGGCCGACTTCCAGCATTTCGATTACGTGAATCCGTCGGCGCCCCGCGGGGGCCGCATCGTCACGATGGGCACCGGCGGCGTCACCACCTTCGACAGTTTCAACGGCTTCATCCTGAAAGGCGACTCGGCGCAATTGCTCGGCCTGCTGTTCGACACGCTGATGACGCGTGCGGCCGACGAGCCGGATGCCGTCTACGGACTCGTCGCGCGCGAGGCCGAGGTCGCCGACGATCGGATGAGCGTGACATTCACGCTGCGTCCCGAAGCCCGGTTCGCCGACGGCTCGCCGCTCACGTCCGCCGACGTCGTACGCAGTTTCGAGTTGCTGAAGACGCAGGGCCATCCGAGCATCCAGGTCAGCCTGCGCGACGTCGAGAGCAGCGAGGCCGTCGGGCCCACGCAGGTGCGATACCGATTCAAGGGCAGGAATGTGCGTGACCTGCCGATGGAAGTGGCGGGCCTGCCCATTCTCTCGCGCGCCTACTACGAGAAGAACGATTTCACCAAGACAACCCTCGAGCCGCCGCTGGGCTCGGGGCCCTACCGGATCAAGGAGTTCGGTCAGGGAAGCTTCGTCACCTACGAGCGGCGCAGCGACTACTGGGGCAACGATCTGCCGGTCAATCGCGGCACCAACAATTTCGGCGAGATCAAGATCCTTTATTTCCGGGATCGCACCGCCGAACTTGAGGCACTCAAGGCCGGCGTGCTCGACCTGCGCGAAGACTTCACGTCGCGTCACTGGGCGACCGAATACAAGCTGGCCTCCGTCGACCAGGGACGACTGATCAAGCTCGACCTGCCCGACCAGACCACGTCAGGTGCGCAGGGCTTCTTCATCAACATGCGCAAGCCCAAGTTCAGCGATGTTCGCACGCGCCAGGCCCTGGGCCTCGCCTTCGACTTCGAATGGTCCAATGCGAATCTGTTCTACGGGATGTACAAGCGCACGGGCAGCTTCTTCGACAACTCGACGATGAAGGCGACAGGCACTCCCTCGCCGGCCGAACTGGCACTGCTGGAGCCCTTGCGCGCCGACCTGCCGCCCGCTGTCTTTGCACCGGCAACCGAACCGCCGGTCAGCGACGGTAGCGGGCAGGACCGCAAGCTGCTGCGTGAAGCGAGCCGCCTGCTCACCGAAGCCGGCTGGAAGCGGGACGGTCAGCGTCTGGTCGACGCGTCGGGCGCCGAATTCGCGATCGAGTTCCTGATGTTCGAGCCGTCGTTCGAGCGCATCGTTGCGCCTTATGTGCGCAACCTGAAACTGCTGGGCATCAACGCGTCGATACGCCAGGTCGAAGCCGCACAATACGAAGAACGGATGAAGCAGTTCGACTTCGACCTGACCGTCCGACGCTTCACGATGAGTCTCACGCCCGGTGTGGAACTGGCGAGTTTCTTCTCGTCGCAGACCGCCGACATGACGGGTAGTTTCAACATGGCGGGCCTCAAGTCGACGGCCGTCGACGCGCTGATCGAACATGTCACGCAGGCCGGGTCGCGCAGCGATCTCGAAACCGCCGTGCGCGCCCTCGATCGTGCGCTGCGCGCCCAGTACCTCTGGGTGCCGCAGTGGCACAAGGCAGCACACAATGTCGCGTACTGGAACATCTTCGGCAGACCCGACGTGAAACCCCGATACAGTCGTGGCATTCTCGATACCTGGTGGATCGATGCCGACAAGGCAGCCACGATCAGGCGCGGTCCCTGAGCAACCGACTCGCTGAACGACCGACCGGAAACCCGCCCGTGCGCAACTGATGGCCGCCTACATCGTCAAGCGTCTGCTGCTGATGATTCCGACGCTGCTCGGCATCATGCTCGTCAGTTTCCTGATCGTTCAATTCGCGCCGGGTGGTCCCGTCGAACGGGTTCTGGCGCAGCTGCAGGGTACCGATGCCGGAGCCACGGTGCGCATCGGCGGCAGC
>JBGSTN010000065.1:0-7185 GCA_041736455.1 Burkholderiaceae bacterium
TCGAGGCGGGCCCGCAGCGGCGCTGCCGGGCGCAGGTCCAGGTCGATCTGATGTGCGACCGACGGCGCGACATGCAATGGCGCACCGCCGAACGACATCTGCACCGGCCGATGCAAATGTCCGCAAAGCAGCCCTTGAACGTTGCCGTGGCCGCGGATCAACCCCGCCAGCGCCTCACCACCCGACATCAGGCTGCACGCGTCCATCACTGCGAGACCGGTCGGCAGCGGCGGATGGTGCATGAACAGCAGCACGGGTTCGCCGCAATACCGATCGAGCACCCGCGATAGCCAATCCAGCTGCTCTTGCGCAATCGCGCCGTGCGATCGTCTCGGCACGACCGTGTCCAGTGCGACCAGACGCAGTCCGCCGTGGACGACGTGGTAGCAGCAGGTGCCAGCCGGCGCATCCGATGCCACCGGCATGCATCTCCCCATTTCCTCCCGCGCCACGGCAGGAACGTCGTGGTTGCCCGGCACGGCATAGACAGGAACGGTCAGTGGCGCCAATGCATCGAGGACTTCGGCGTATTCCTCGGGACGGCCTCGCTCGGTCAGGTCGCCCGTCAGCAGAACGAGGTCGGGTGCCGGCTGCAACGCCGCGACATGCTCGACAGCGCGGCGCAGAGCGGCCGCGGTGTCGATAAGGCCGCCGAGAAAGTCGGGACCGGTGCCCACATGGGGATCGGTCAATTGAGCGATCAACAAGGTTGCAGTCATGGATCCGAAGTCTAGGCTGCGGATCCAACCAATTGCAAGTATTGATGTGGAACTGAATACGCTTGTGTGGATTTCATATGGATGTCACGATTAGGGCTGAGAATCTCGAGCGGCCAAACCATTTTTTCAACCGCACCCAGGAGCCGCCCCATGTCCCGACATTCAACCCTCTCGATGTCGCCAGCAGACGCGTCGATCGTGCGACGCCGTCGCGTGATCAAGTCAGGCATTGCCGTCTCTGCCACTGCGTTGCTCGGCGGCATGCCGCTATTCGCCAGTGGCCAGCAGCAGGTCAAACTCGTCTTCATGTATCCGGTGGGCGTTTCCGGCGACATCAATCGCCTGGTGTCCGCCATGATCGCCGGCTTCAATGCGAAACACGCCGACATCCAGGTCGAGGCCGTCTACGCTGGCAGCTACGACAACACCGAGCAGAAAGTGATGACGGCGCTGGGGGTGGGAGATCCACCCGCGACCTGGCTGCCGATCAATTCGATGCTCGCCACGTTTCTCGGCATGGGCGCGCTGGAGGACGTGACGTCACTGGCCAAGGCCGACGACATCTTCCAGGATTTCCTGCCCGGCTTCCTGGGAACCTGCCTGTCCGACGACAAGCTCTATGGCCTGCCCTTCCAGTGCAGCACGCCGGTGCTCTACTACAACAAGACCGCGTTCGAGAAGGCCGGCCTGAAGGCGGCACCCGCCAACTGGAGCGAACTGGAAGCAGCCGCCAAGGCGTTGACCATCCGTCAGGGCGACGCGCTCACCCAGTGGGGCTTGACCATCGGCGGCGGTTGGCACGACTGGATCTTCGAGAGCTTCGTGCGTCAGAACGGGCTCGTCTTCTGGAACAAGGAGAAGGTCGCCTTCGACGCCGCCGAAAGCCTCGATGCACTGGAATTCTGGCTGCGCATGGCGCAGGCCAAGGTGATGCCGGCTGCTTCCACGTGGGAGAGCTCGGCGAACGACTTCATGGCCGGTCGCACCGCCATGCTCTATCACTCGACCGGATCGATGACGAACATCCTGAAGTCCTCTTCGTTTCCGGTCGGCGTGGCACCGATGCCCAAGGGCAAGCAACTCGGCTCGACGATGGGCGGAGGGCCGATCCTGATCGCCCGCAAGCAGCCCGATGCGCACAAGCAAGCTGCCTGGACCTTCGCACGCTGGATGACCAACACCGACAACCAGGCGCAATGGTGCATCGATACCGGCTATCTGGCCGCGCGCAAGTCGTCGTGGGAGACGCCCGTGCTCAAGGCCCACGTCGCGAAAGTGCCCGAGTCGCGCACGGCCTTCGTGACTGCCGAAGTCGCTGGCGCCTTCCTGCAGGTGCCCGGGTACCACAAGGTTCGCGAGTACCTGAAGAGTGCGATCGACCGCACGTTGATCGGCGAGATCAAGCCCGACGTCGCATTGCGCGATGCCACGGCCAAGTCCAACGTCGAGATCCAGCGTCTCGCGCGAAGGCGTGCCTGATCAGTCGATGAGCATGCCGTCGGCCGCCGTGCGGTACCCGTCGCTACCGGAAGCCTCTACGGCACGGCGGCGGGGGCGTTCGCGCGAGTCGTTCACCGCGCTCGTGATGCTTGCGCCATCGCTGCTGTTCCTGGCAGCGTTCACCTACTGGCCCATCCTGCGCTCGACCGGCTATGGATTCTTCGACGTGCAACTGGGCTCGACCGAGATCTTCTTCGTCGGCTGGGAGAATTATCAGCGGCTGTGGCACGACGCCCTCTTCTGGCAGTCGTTGCGCAACACGGTCGTCTACATGGTGATCACGGTTCCGGCATCGATCACCCTGGCGCTGCTGCTCGCGGTCGCGCTGGATCGCGGCCTGCGTGGCACGGCGCTGTACCGTTCGACCTTCTTCTATCCAGTGATGATCCCGTCGGTGGCGGCCGGCATGGTCTGGGTGTTTCTGTACGCGCCGGGCTATGGACCGGTCAACGGTCTGATGCAGTGGCTGGGGCTGCCACAACTCGAGTGGCTCTACGACAAACGCTGGGCGCTGCCGGCCATCATCATCATGAGCGTCTGGAAATATGCCGGCTACTTCATGCTGATCCTGCTCGCGGCACTGCAACTCGTGCCACGCGATCTGTACGAAGCCGCGCGGCTGGACGGCGTCTCGGGTTTTCGCCAGCTGGTGCACATCACGGTGCCGCTGATCTCGCCGACGCTTTACTTCGTCGTCGTCATCGGCGTATTGCACTCTTACCAGATATTCGACTACGTCTTCGTGATGACGCAGGGCGGCCCCGCCGACGCGACCAACGTGCTCACGTTCTATATCTACCAGAACGCCTTCCAGTTCCAGGACATCGGTACCGCGTCGGCGATCGCCAATATCCTGCTGATCGTGGTGGGAAGCCTGATCGCCATCGTCGCCGTCACACTGGGTCGACGCGTGCACTACCTGGGTCGGTAACGATGCTGCACACCGTGTTCGGACGTTCGCGCTGGATGCACTGGCTGCTGGTGCCTGCGCTATTGCTGTGGATCAGTCCGCTGGCTTGGATGCTGCTGACGTCGCTGAAGTCGAAGGCCGAGATCTTCGATCCGGCGTCTGGCGTGCTGCCGCAGGTATTGCAGTGGTCGAACTACCCTGCCGCGCTTGCGGTGGCGCCCTTCGCAACCTACCTGCTCAACTCGATTCTGGTCACCGGCGGCATCCTGCTCGCACAACTGACCACGATCACGCTGGCGGCCTACGCGTTCGCACGGCTGCGATTCCCGGGGCGTGACCTGCTGTTCGGGCTGTTCCTGTTGCAGGTGATGTTTCCGATCTACGCCACGTTCCTGACCAACTTCATCACGGTCCGTGAGCTGGGTCTGCTCAACAGCCTGTGGGCGTTGATTGTGCCCTTCATCGCCAGCGGCTATGGCACGTTCATGCTGCGCCAGGCTTTTCGCCAGGTGCCCAATGACCTGGCCGATGCGGCGCGCATCGATGGCTGCGGCCACTGGGCGATCCTGTGGCACGTCTACCTGCCAGTGGTCAAGCCGACGCTGGTGGCCTTCGGCATGATCTCCGTCGTGACGCACTGGAACGACTACATGTGGCCCCTGCTCGTGACGAACAGCGAATCGGTGCGTACGTTACCCATCGGCCTGGGCCTGCTTGCCAAGGCCGACAGCGGCGCCGACTGGCCGCGCCTGATGGCAGCGACCATGGTTGTCATCGCGCCGCTGCTGCTGATGTTCATGATCTTCCAGCGCCGCTTCGTCGACAGCTTCATGCACGCCGGACTCAAGTAACGAACGCCTCGCCCTCTTCGGAAAAGATCCAGATCCATGGCCACCATCTCACTCCAGGGCATCTCCAAGCGCTACAGGAACGATCTGGTCGTCGATCGGCTCGATCTCGAGGTCGACGCGGGTGAATTCATGGTGCTGGTCGGCCCCTCGGGCTGCGGCAAGTCGACCACGCTACGGATGATCGCTGGCCTCGAAGAGGTCAGCGAAGGTCGATTGCTCATCGGAGGCCGCGATGTGACGTACGCGGAGCCGCATGAGCGTGACATCGCGATGGTGTTCCAGTCGTACGCGCTCTATCCGCACATGACGGCACGCATGAACATGGCGTTCGGCCTGCTGCGCACGACGAAACTGCCGCGTGCCGAGATCGAGCGCCGGGTGCAGGAGGCGGCTGCGCGACTGCACATCACGGACCTGCTGGACCGCAAGCCCAACGAATTGTCGGGCGGACAGCGACAGCGGGTGGCAATCGGTCGCGCACTCGTGCGCCAGCCCAAGGTCTACCTGTTCGACGAGCCGTTGTCGAATCTGGATGCGAAGCTGCGCAATCACATGCGCGGTGAACTCGAGCGCCTGCACGCGGAACTGGCCATCACCATCGTCTATGTCACCCATGATCAGGTCGAGGCGATGACGCTGGGCACGCGTATCGCCGTGATGGCCGACGGCCGGATCCAGCAGCTGGGCGCACCGATGGATATCTACCGCCAACCGGCGACCCGTTTCGTCGCGACATTCATCGGCTCGCCGGAAATGAATTTTCTGCCGCTGCCGGAGCAAGGCAGTCCTGGCCTTGCGTGGTTGGGCCAACGTTTCGGGCACGTTTCGCTCTGCCCTGGCACCTCGTTGGGTCTGCGGCCAGAGGAGCTGACGCTGAACCCGGTGCAGACTTCCATCAGCCCGGCCATGCCGCTGACATGGCCCGGTTCCGTGCAGCGCATCGAGCGCCTCGGCGCCGAAGCCTATGCGGAGATTCGCGTTGCCGAGAATGCCGTACTGGTGCGCACTGGCGCCGATGTCGACCTGACCATCGATCAGCCCGTCGTTTTGGCACCAGACCTGTCCCGGCTGCGGCTTTTCGACGGACGCAGCGGAGCCGCGCTGGTGGCTGCCAGTTGAGCATGGCGCCGATACTCAGCGCCCGCCAGGAGCGCATCGTCGATATCCTGCGCGCCACGCCGTCGATCTCCACGGCCGAGTTGGCGCAACGTCTTGCCGTATCGGGCGAAACGATCAGGCGCGACCTGCAGGCCCTCGCCGATGACGGCATCGTCCAGAAGTTCCATGGCGGCGTCAGCCTTCACCGGGACGTGCAGGAGTCGCCGTTTCAGCTCAGGCTGCGCACGAACGTGACCTCCAAGCGGCGGCTTGGACAGCAGGTCGCTGCACTGTTGCCCGACGGGGCGAGCGTCGTGCTGGACAACAGCAGCACCGCCTGTTTCGTGGCCGAAGCACTCAGCGTGCGACGCAGCTTGACGGTGGCAACGCCTTCGCTGGAAGTGGCTCGCGCGCTTGCCGAAGGCAACAAGGGGCATACCGTGATGATGCCCGGAGGCACGCTGCGTATCAGTGACATGACTCTGGCGGGTGCGAACGCGTTGCGCTTCGCAGCGCAACTGCATCCGGACTACCTGGTGGTCTCGGTCGCAGCACTGAACGCACGAGGTGGTTGCCTCGACTTCGACCCCTTCGAAGTCGAATTCAAGCAGGCGGTCCAGCCGCAGGCGGGCACCGTGATCGTGGTGGCGGACGCCAGCAAATTCGATGCGCCGGGCCTGATCACGAGCCTGCCGTGGCACGACGTGCAGGTGCTCGTCACCGACGACACCCTGCCCGACGAGTTGGCAAGGGCCACCGCGAGTCTGAGAGTCATCGTGGCGTCGGCTTGAATTCTGCTTGAAATCTGCCGTTACCGGCCGATCCGATGTCGTGACTCACCGACGTTTCATGTCGTGCCCGAAGGTGTACCCGCGACGCCGACGCGGTATCCTTGGGGGTTTGCGGAAATCGTTGGGGGCGTGCCTGCCCGCAACGTCCGCCGACAAGCGAGGAAACGGAGAGATAGATGCCCCTGCGCGACTTCACCTGCCAGGCCTGCGGCCAGGCTTTCGAGAAACTGGTTCGAGGCGATGAAGCGATCGCCTGTCCCACCTGCGGTGCCAAGGAACTTCGTCGGGAAATGTCGGCTTTTGCCGTCGGCGCGGGAGGCTCGGCGCCTCAGCCGACCGGATGTGGCGGTTGTGGGATGAATCCCGCGAACTGCGGGTTCGAAGCGGGTCATTGAGGTCGATCGACGTTCACAACAAATGGTCTGAAGCATCCGATGTCTGTCAAGGCCACCCTTTCCCGCAGCCCGCGCCTGAGCATCGCCACATGGATGATCCTGGTGATGCTGTTGGCGCTCTTGCCGATGCTCGGATACGCGTTCGTGGTGACCTGGCAATTGCATCAGCGTCAGCAGGCTGACGCGCTGATGATGTTGCAACGACGCGCCGATATCGGCGCGGCAGTGTTCGCGCGTGAACTGAAAAGCATTGCAGCCGAAATCCACGTCCTGGCCGCCGCGCCGATGGCTGAGACGAGAGACTGGGCCGGCTTGCATTCGATGGCGCTAAGGGTGATCGAACTGGACGATCGTCTGACCTCGATCAGTGCGATCGATGCCCAGGGGCGCCAGTACTTCAATACGCTTGCAGCGCACGGTACCCCGTTGCCTGACTATCCTGATTCCGACGCAGGCCTCGCGGCCATCGGTCACGGCAAGCTCGCCGTGTTCGCACTGTCGACCGCGTCGACCATCGGAACGCCGGAAGTGGCCGTAACGGTGCCCCTGGCAACGAAGGACGGCGCAAGCCTCGCGATGCGTGCCTCGTTCAGTCCCGACGTGCTGAACAACGTGTTGCGCGAGCAGCGTTGGCCGGACAGCTGGACCGGAACCATCATCGACCACGAAGGTCGGATAGTCGCGCGTTCGCGCAATGCACAGCGATACATGGGCCAGGCCGTCAATGAATCGTTGCGCGCGGGATTGGTTTCGCAGCGCCAGGACGTATTCGAGTCGTTCACCAATGAAAACACGCCGGTCTATACCGCCATTCGCATGGTCCCCGGCAAGACCTGGGCGGTCAGCGTTGGCCAACCCAAGGCGGCCTTGGAGAGTTCCGCCCGCGAGGCCCTGTCCAAACTGGCGGTCGCGGGCCTGCTG
>JBGSTN010000106.1:0-6095 GCA_041736455.1 Burkholderiaceae bacterium
CGCCGACGATGGTCACCTGGTGGCGCTGGTCAAGCCGCAGTTCGAACTGGGACGCGGCGCCGTCGATCGGCGGGGCATCGTGACCGACACCGCCGGTCGCGCAGGACTTCGAGAGGCATTCGAACAGGTTTGTGCCGACAACAAGCTGTTGCTGCACGACTGGATCGACAGTCCGATCCGCGGCGGCGATGGCAACGATGAATTTCTGATGCACGCGCAACGTTGCGCGGCCAAGGTGAGCCTCCGATGAAAAACACGCCATTCAGCTTCGAATTCTTTCCGCCCAACACACCGGCTGGTGTGGAGAAGCTGCGCATCACGCGCCAGCAGCTCAACCGGCTCGGGCCGGAGTTCTTCAGCGTCACCTACGGGGCGGGCGGCGCCGCCCAGGAAAAGACCTTCGACACCGTGGTCGAGATGGCCGCCGAATCCCTGAACGTCGCACCACACATGAGTTGCGTGGGCAGCACGCGCGATTCGGTCGGCGCCCTTCTCGACCGCTACCGTGATCGCGGGATCTCCCGCCTGGTCGCGCTGCGTGGCGATCTGCCGTCGGGCTCCGGCCTGTCCCACGGAGGTGAGTTCCGGTATGCGAGCGACCTCGTCGCATTCGCCCGCCAGCGCTATGGCGATGCGCTGCATATCGAAGTGGCGGCTTATCCGGAAAAACATCCGCAGGCCGATTCGCTCGACAGCGACATCAAGGCGTTCATCACGAAAGTGCGCGCCGGTGCCGATGCCGCTATCACGCAGTATTTCTACAATGTCGACGCCTACCTGCATTTCCGCGACGAGTTGCTCCGCCAGGGCGTCGATATCCCGGTCGTGGCCGGCATCATGCCGATCACGAATGCCGCGCAGCTGATGCGCTTCTCCGATGCCTGTGGCGCGGAAATTCCCCGCTGGATCCGGCTGCGCCTGTCGGCCTATGGCGACGACCTCGACTCGATCCGCCGGTTCGGTCATGAAGTCGTGCATCGGCTGTGCGAGCGGCTGATCGCCGAAGACGTGCCCGGCCTGCACTTCTACACGCTCAATCAGGCGGCGCCGACGACGCTGTTGTGCGAATCACTAGGCTTGACCCGCTCATGAAACGGCATTGACCGCTTGTCGGGGCGCCGGCCCGGCAACCCGCCGCCCGGCCGGCCGAGTGCCCCGAAATCTGGCGGGCTGCATAGTATCGATGCTATTGCAGCTTCCCTCACTCCCATGAACCGTACGCAAGGCGTCAACGTCGCCGACCGCAAGTCCGCGGACGCCAGGAAAGGCGCGCCCGATCGAGCGACATTGCGGGCGGAACTCCAGTCGCAGGATCCGAATCAGCCGGTGATCCACCGCTACCAGATCGCCTGCCGCGATCTGAAGGCCGGCATGTTCGTGGCCGAACTGGATCGGCCTTGGCTCGACACACCGTTCCTGATCCAGGGATTCGCGATTGATGCGCCGGGTGAGATCGAGGCCCTGTCGCGCCACTGCCGCTACGTCTATGTGGATCTGGACATGTCCGACCCGTCGGTCGTCGACGATATCCGCAAGGCCGAAATGAAGAAGTTGCCGATCGACGAACCGCGCCGCTCGCGGGCATCGTTCGCCACGGATCCGAAAGCCGGGCCGAAGACGCCGCTCAACGACCGCAAGGTCACCAGCGAAGGTCGTGACCGGTTCCGCAAGTATCTCGCGCTGATCGATCCGAAAGGCCTGCTGGAACCGGCCGAAGGCGGCCTGATCGATCGCATCAAGGCCTGGTTCCTCGGCTGGTTCGAGAAGAAGGAAGACCCGGCGCGCCTGGCCGCCGAAGCGAAGAAGCGCGCACACGATCTGCGGCGAACCCTGCCGCCCGATGTGAAGCTGCGCCGCTACAGCGATCGCGTCACGATCGAGCAGGAACTGCCACGCGCGCGCTCGGCATTCAAGCGCAGCGAAGACACCTTGCGCAAGCTGGTCAGCGACGTGAAGTCGGGCCGCCTGCCGGATCTCGCGCAGGCCGAACGCGTGGTCGAGGACATCGTCGAGTCGATGATCGACAACCCCGACGCGATGATGTGGGTTGCGCGGATGCGCGACGAAGATCTCACCACTTTTGGTCATGCGATCAAGGTCGCCGTCTACCTGGTCGCGCTGGGACGGCACATCGGCTTTCCGAAGAACGAACTCGGTCGCCTGGCGATGATCGGCCTGCTCGCCGACCTCGGCAAGACCAAGCTGCCCAAGAATCTCCTCGAGAAGCCGGGCATGCTGTCGGCCCAGGAATACACGCTGGTCAAGGAACATGTGCGACTCGGCCTCGAAGCGCTGCAGAAGGAAGAGCCGCTGCCCGAGTCGGTCGTGCAGGGCATCTCGCAGCATCACGAGCGGCTCGATGGTTCCGGGTATCCGAAGGGCCTGAAGGGTCCGGAGATCGGCATCTACGGTCGCATGGCGGCGATCGCCGACACCTTTGCCGCGCTGATCACGCCGCGCGTCTATGCGAATCCCGTCTCGCCGCATGATGCGATGCTGAACCTTTTCGAATGGGCCGGTACGTCGTTCCACGAACCGCTGGTCGAACAGTTCGTGCAGGCCGTCGGCGTATTCCCCGTCGGTTCCATGGTCGAACTGTCGACGCGGGAAGTGGCGATCGTTCTGGCGCACAATAAGGTCAGGCGATTGGAACCCCGCGTGCTCGTGCTCACATGGCCCGACAAATCACCTCTGGCCACACCGATCGAGCGCAACCTGTTCGAGAAGCCCAAAGGGGCGGACGGCAAACCGATACGCATTCTGCGTAGCGTGCCGGCAGGAAGCTTTGGAATCCAGATGAAGGAGTTTTACGGCTCTCAGCTGGCCAACGCCAACAGCCTAATCTGACAGAATCGACAGGTCGAACACGGATGTCTGAAATCCTCACCCCCAGCGATATTCCTCGCGACAGCGCCCGTGTGACCCCGCCGGTCCTGATCAACGAGCTTCGCCGCCGTCACCAGGGCAACAGCCAGCGCCGCTCGGCGATGCTGATCATTCACCTGAACCGCTCCGATCGGCTGCACGCGATGGCGCGCGCCGACTACTCGAGTGCCGTGCTGCTCGAGGTCGCCAAGCGCGTGCGTTCGATGCTGCGCAGCAAGGACCGGTTCAGCTTCGTCACACCCGACGAAGTGTGGGTGCTGCTCTGCGATCTGCCCAGCGAATCGCTTGCCGAACTCGCCGGCCGCACCTTGCGTGAAACGCTGATGCGCCCGATCCAGGTGCAGCGCGACATCGACAGTACCAAGATCGTCCAGCTGCGGCCCGTCGTCGGCGGCAGCTGGGCCCCGGGCGGCAACATCGCCGATCCGATGACGGTGGTGAATGCGGCCGCTGAAGCGGTGCTGCGCGCGCGCAATGCCGATGAGCACGTGTTGCTGACGCAGCTCGATTCCGACACCGCCGTCGTGCACCGCGACACGCTGGAACGCGAATTGCGCGCCGCCCTTTACGGCAACGAACTCGACGTGCATTTCCAGCCGCAGGTGAATCTGACCACCGGCGAATGCGTGTCTGCCGAAGCGCTGATCCGCTGGATCCGGCCCGACGGCAAATCGGTGAACCCGGCGTTGATCGCGTCGGTCTGCGAAGAGCGCGGCATGATGGCGCAGCTCACGCACTACGTGCTGAACACCGCGCTGCGGCACCTGATGTTCTGGCGCACGCAGGGCGTCGACATTTCCGTGGCGATCAATCTGTCTGCCGTGACACTCGCCGATACCGGCTTTCCCGAGCTGGTCGGCCAGGCGCTGAGCACCTGGGACATCCCCGGTGAAAAGCTGCTGCTCGAACTGACCGAAAGCTCGATCGTCCAGCATGAAGTCAGTGCGATCGATTTCATGCGCCGGCTCAAGGAGCATGGCTGCCACCTCGCGATCGACGACTTCGGCACCGGCTACTCGTCGTTTTCCTACCTGCGCCAGTTTCCGCTCGACGAGCTCAAGGTCGACCAGTCGTTCGTGCGTGCGATCGCCACCGACAAGGGCGACCGGCAGATCGTTGCCGCGCTCGTCGACCTCGCCCATACCTTCGAGATGCATGCGCTGGCCGAAGGTGTCGAAGACGAGGAAACGCTCAAGGTGCTGCTCGAACTGGGCTGCGACCGCGGGCAGGGCTACCACTACTCGCGCCCCCTGCCGGCCAACGACTTCCCGCAATGGTTCAACGAGTACGCGCCGTCGAAGATCACCGCGTGACGGTGATTGCCTGATCGAGTCGCGTGCGGCCGGTCAGGCCGCGCTCGGTACCGTTGCACTCGGTACCGTTGCACTCGATACTGCCGCGCTCCACACTGCCGCTCTCAGAACTGCGCCGCTTCCTGCCGCTTTCTCGCGGCCGCGACCGGCTTGTCGCCGGCTTCGACCTTCTTCGTCAACTCGGTGCGGGCATATAGGACGCTCATTTCGTAGCTCATGTGCGGCGAGTTGAGTTCGATCGATCCATCGTCGGTCTTCAAGCGGGCGAACTGTGTGCCGACGATCGCGCGCTGCACGGTCGTCGTCTCGTATTTCTTCTGCAGATGATCGAGCACACTCTCGAAACGGTATTTCGACATCGCCATCACCACCCCGGCGAGCCGGTTCTGTTCGTCGAAGACATAGAGGACCGAGTTCAATCCTTCGATGTCGAAGCTGGCGCCATCGGCTCTCAGCATGGGGCCACCGGAATACCGGTTCGTGCCGGTGTTCTCGACCGTAGCACCCCCTGAAAGCGATGCCTTGACCGATTCCGGCGTGGAGACGCCCAGCTCGGCGCCCAGTACCTGCGTACCGGCAGAAGCCGGCGCCGCGGCCGACAGGATGATCGCGAGGCAGACTGTACGGAAGGCATGAGTCATGAGTCGTTTCTCTTCGGACTGATGGCAGGAAGCGGACCGGACCGGCGGAGGGAAACAAAAAGGGCGGCTCGCAGGCCGCCCTCGAACGACACCGACCTGTCGACGATTACATCGCGATCGAACAGATGTCCGGGACGCGGTTGTCAGGATTGTTCATGTCGTAGGCCGCTACGTTGCGGCAGCGCACCGAACCGGTGGTGGGGCTGCTGTCATCGAACGACGTATCGATCACGCTCATGATCTTGTGGGTGATGCCCCGCGGGTCGTATCCCATTGCCGGATTGTTGCCAGCCTGCAGGAAGTAGTTCTCCCAGCGTGCCGGCGAAGCCAGGCCACCGAAGGCGGTGCGCAGCCCTTCGTTGCCTGCGCCGGACAGGAAGCCCGATACACGCAGGTGGTGCAACGCGTTGCAGTTCTCGCCAACGTTGCCGACACCCGGGTTCTGGCAGGCCGACCCGTAGACGATCAGGCCGTCACCGTTGCCGTTGGTGACTGCAGGCGCTGCCGTGGGAAAGCGGACGGTCGCCTGATTGTCGTCGCCGGGGCTCATGCGATAACGGTCCTGGTAGGCATAGAGAGCCGCCGATGTTTCACGACTCATGTTGTAGGTGGACTTGATCTTGGTGTTGAAGATCAGTTCCTGCCCTTTCAGAACGGCACCCAACAGCAAGCCCACGATCACCAGCACGATCGCGATCTCGACCAGCGTGAAGCCGGATTGAGCGGGGTGTTGAGGGCGCATCGGCAAACGGTGCGAGGGGTGCGTCATTTGAATCTCCATGGCTGAAACGAAAAGGTGATCGTGAGGGGTCGACATGACCCGGTTCCTAGGAAATATCGGCATGTCATGAGCCGGGTTGATGCCGTTGAGCGGTCGACAACCGGTCTTCGATGTTCTTCAGGTCGCGCACCATCACGGCGAGCGCCCGTTCGTCGCGAATCTGACCGCTGGCGATGAGGCCGCCCAGCAACACGCGAGCGCTTTCCAGTTCGTCGAGATCGTGCAGCATGAACGCCTCCATCTCGCGAACCCATGGCGGCAAGTCGACCGCGGGATCGGTCATACGCAGCGTCTGCGCATAGCGGCGCGCGAGCAGCGGGTCGCCCAGTTCATGTCTGGCGATCAGTGCCGCGTGCGCGAGCCATGGCCAATGCACCCGCGGCGCTTCGGAATAACGTTGATGGACCCAGTCGAGCATCTCCCGCTTCAGGGCGGGCGGCGCGACGGCCGCATAGATGCGGCTGGTCAGGAAGG
>JBGSTN010000131.1:0-3094 GCA_041736455.1 Burkholderiaceae bacterium
CTGTGCCGCCCGGCCGTGCTCGGAGTTCACGGCGCCAATAGGCACGTTGACGCCAATGTTCCAGGTCGCTGGCACAGGGACTCGCCGTGGCTGCGCAGACCTTCGCATACCCGGCCAGTGTGCTAGCCATGCCGCCCGCAACGAAGCTCGTTGTTCGATCGGACACCCGCGTCCAGACAGACGACGGATGCTTGAGCAATCCGCCGGCCTGTACGGCGTCGGACACCAGCGTCACGTCCTCTCCGACTGCCAGCTCGCGGATGCCTGGCGTTTCTCGATAGAGGGCGGTCGAGATTGCCAGGCTCGCGCCGGTATGGTCACCATGTCGCGGCGGTGGATCCCAGTAGCGTGGGTCGATCGTATCCTCGATCTCGCGCACCAGGCGCCAGTATTCCGCCCAAGCATGCCAGAGCCCGTGCGTGGCCGTATAAGGACCTCCGCCGGAATCCAGTCGTAATCGGCCCCCGACGATGTCGCGTGGCGATCGGCTGGTCCGCAGGATCTCGGCAAGCCAGGACGGCGGCGGCGTCGCATCGGCGTCGGTCGAGATGATCAGTCCGTCAGGCGCCTTGTGCAGAAGCTCCAGCGCGAGGCCGAAGCCACGCCGTCGCGCGGCACCCACATTTGCCCTGTCCGCGGCGAACTCGTGCGAATCGATGTGAAGTTCGAGGCGCGAAGCCAGTGCGCCTTGCAGCGCTTTGGCGACGGGTCGCGATTCGTCGTCACAGTTGTTCAGCACCAGGACGACCGGGATGGTTCCTGCGACTTCCTGAGCCGCAAGTGCGGCAAGCAGACGGGGAAACCGGGAAGCTTCGTTGCGAGCCGGCACGACGATGCAGAATGGCCTCATCATCCCGCCTCGCCTTGAAGTCCGGTCCATATGGTCGGCCCGGTTGCGCATGCGGAAGGCCGGATGCTGCGCGTTGCCGTCCCGTCGCCCGAACCGACCTGACGCAGTCTGCCGACGAGGTCCGAGCCGAAACTCACCTTGATTTCGTCGCTCCTTTCGACCGGTCGCTGTTGACGATGCGAGCGAACGACGTCAACGTAATACTGTTCGTAGGCATCGACCATCACATGCATGTCGCAGACGGCCTTTGCACGTAGCCGGCAATCGATCCGGTTCAACGTCTGCGCGCGCGCCGCGGCGTCGGCCAGAGACCGGGCATCGAAGCTGCTCGCCAGCACACCGCTGCGGCCGTCGATGATCTCGCCGACCGCGCCGCGATCGAACGAGGCGACCGGCGTACCGCAGCTCAATGCCTCGGCGACGACCAGTCCATAAGGCTCGGGCCAGAGCGGCGAGCACAACGACACCGTCGCACCACCGACCAGGCGACTCAACGATCGTTGGTCCAGATGCCCTACGTAGCTGACTGCGGGGCCCAGCAGCGGCCGGATCTCGTGTTCGAAATACGGCACGTCCGAAAGAGGACCTGCGATTTGCAACGGCAGGTCCAGCAAGCGGGCCGCAGCGATCGCGACATGCAGTCCCTTCTCCCGCACGAGGCGTCCCGACCAGACCGCGTAGGCTTGCGGATCGGCATGTTCGCGAAACTCGAATCGTTCGAGGTCGATGCCATTGAGAATGATACGGTCGACGGGCGTGATCGGTTGCCACAGGCGTGCGGTGGCTTCGGAGATCGCCACGTAGCGGGCTCGCGGTGGCACGCCCAGCCGGATCCCGCTCTCGAGCCAGCCGAACGGCGGCGTGTGCAGGGTCGTGAGCATGGGCATCGGCAAGGTCGCCGCCATGCTGACCGGGAGATAATGCAGCGAGTTGTTGTGAATGATGTCGAACCGACTCTCGCGCAATGCCGTCATCAGGCTCAGGTAGGCATGGTGCTCGCGGAAGAAGACCGTATCGCGGATCTCGTCCGTGCCGACATCGTGCAGGCTCTGGCGCGGACAGATCGCGATTGCACCCAGCGAAGGGTCCGATTCGTCGGAAGCGAACACGGTGACTTCGTGGCCACGGCGGCGCAGCGCCCCCGCCAGCATCGAGGTATGCGTCTCCAGGCCACCAGCAAAAGGTTCCGCGATCGGGTGCTTCAGGTGCGCGATGATGCCTATCCGCATGTCGGCACACGCGGAAAGGTTGCGCCTGCGTCGAACATGGTCGCGAGATGACGGCCCGGCGGGTGACCAGGAACGAAGCGGCGGTCTTCGGACAGACGGTTGATGCCACGAGTCTTCATGCGAGTGCTGATGTCAGCTCCTTGGTAAAGAACGCGATTCGCATCGCGAGCGAGCCACCTTCGATCCTGGGTCGCATCGTGATGGGCGCTTGAAACGCGTTGAGGACACCCGGCAATCGTTCCGGGCGTTAGGCGAGGCATGCGGCGCGAGGCATGCGGCGTGCCCGTCCGGCGAAGCCGGACGGGTTTCTTTCTTGCTCCGTTCGAGTCGTTGCGACACATACACCGACGGCTGCCCATGGATACGCTCGAACTTTCCGAAGCACTGCAGCGCGAACTGGCCGCACGTTCGGCAGGCGGCAAGGCAGGAATCGGAGCGCCGGCGATGCTTGCGCAGCTGGTCGAACTCGGACTGGATCGACTGCCTTTTCCCGGATCCGGAGCGACGCTGGATCGTTGGCGTGCGTTGTCGGTCGTGGCCGAATACGACCTGTCGCTGGCAAAGCTCTATGAGGGACATACCGATGCGCTTGCGATTCTGCATGAGATACGCGGCGCAATGTCTGGAGTCGCCGGGCAGACCTGGGGCGTCTGGGCCGCCGAAGTGCCGCAGGCCCGTGTCAGCGTGTCATTGCGCGACGGCGACTCGGTCCTGCTGTCGGGCGTCAAGGCATGGTGCTCGGGTGCCGATTCTTGTACACATGCCTTGCTCACGGTCCGTGACACGCAGGCAACCGGTCCGCTGCTCGCCGCTGTTGCGCTCGATCAACCGGGTGTGTCAACGTCAGGCGCCTCGTGGCAGGCGGTCGGCATGCCGCAGAGTCCGGGACTGCGCGTCGCGTTCGATGACGTGCGAGCGACCCTGGTCGGTGAACCAGGTCGATACCTGTCGCGTCCCGGTTTCGCGCACGGGGGAATCGGTGTGGCGGCGTGCTGGTATGGCGCCGCGCGCGGCA
>JBGSTN010000140.1:0-4168 GCA_041736455.1 Burkholderiaceae bacterium
GATCGGATCGGCAACGATCTGCGTATCCTCGCGCGTCGCATCGAGCCGCGCGCGACCGCCTGCACCGGCACGAACGGCATTGCCCAGGTCACGGGCAGCGGACGAAATTGATCGAGGAGGTCACGTTGTTCACAGGAATCGTCGCAGCAAGAGGTCGAATCGAAAGACTGCAGCCACTGGGTGAAGGCAACGCGGACGGCAACGCGGACGGCGTCCGATTGACGGTCGCCGCCGGCGAGCTCGACCTGTCCGACGTGGCCGTCGGCGATTCGATCGCGATCCAGGGAGCTTGCATGACCGTCGTCTCGCTCGCTGACGGGCGGTTCGAAGTCGACGTTTCGGCAGAGAGTCTGGCCCGCACCGTGGGCTTGTCCTCACCTGGCGAGGTGAACCTCGAGAAGGCGCTGCGGTTGTCCGACCGGCTCGGTGGTCACATGGTGACCGGGCATGTCGACGGGCTGGGCGAGGTCGTTCGGTTCGAGCCGGTCGGGGAAAGCTGGCGGCTCGATATCCGGGCGCCAGCGAGCATCGGGCGCTATCTCGCATACAAGGGATCGGTGACGGTCGATGGCGTGAGCCTGACCGTCAATTCGGTCATCGACGAAGCAGCCGGCACGACGATATCGATCAACCTGATTCCGCATACGGTGCAGGTGACGACGCTGGGATTCCTCGCCCCTGGCAGGCAGGTCAATCTCGAGATCGACCTGATCGCGCGCTATTGCGAACGGCTACTGCCGCAGACGTGAGTGTCCGGCCGAAAGGGTATCGTGGTGGCGCACCGTCGACGTCTCGTAAGATTGGTCGATGACTCCGATCTTCCGCTTCTTCGAAACGCGTGTGCCGGGCCCCGAACCGTTGCCGGCCGCGCTTCGCGATGTGCCGCCGCCCGATCGCCTGCTCGCTTTCTACTGGTACTTCATCGCGCAGACAAAGGGCATCTTCGCGGCGATGTTCGTCACCGCGCTCGGCATCGCGCTGATCGATACCCTGGTGCCGGTCCTGATCGGCAACCTGGTCCGGTTGGTCGAAGCGCCCGACCGCGCGCAGGCGCTGCGCGATGGGTGGCAGATGTTTGCGGCGTTCGCCCTCGTCATCCTGGTCGGTCGGCCGCTGGTCGTCATGTTCGACAGCCTGGTGCGACACAATGCCGTCGTACCGGGCGTCTCGCAGATGGTGCGCTGGCAGAGCCATTGGCACGTCGTCCGCCAGAATCTCCCGTTCTTCCAGAACGATTTCGCCGGGCGCCTGACGAGTCGCGTGATGCAGACCGGCTACTCGCTGCGCGAGACGGTGACCGCGTCGATCCGCGCCGTCTGGTACATCCTGGCGTTCTGTCTTACCGCGCTGGGCATCATGGCCGTCGCCGATTGGCGCCTGGCCCTGCCGATGCTGATATGGGCCGTGCTGTACGTGGCGTTCCTGCGCTATTTCGTTCCGCGCATGCGTGACAAGGCCAGGCGCACGTCGGAAGGCAATTCGGCCTTGACCGGTCGCATCGTCGATACCTACTCGAACATCCTCACCGTCAAGCTCTTCGCGCGCGCTGCCGACGAGGACGCCTATGTCGCCGAGTCGATGCGCGATCATCGTTCGCGAATCAGCGACCAGATGCGCCTGTCGACGATGTTCATGGTGGTGCTGGCGAGCATGAACGCGATGCTCGTGGTCGCCACGGGTACTGTCGGTCTTTTGCTGTGGTCCGGCGGCAGCATCGACGCCGGTACCGTCGCAATGGCGCTGCCGCTCGCCTGGCAGACGTCCAGCATGGCAGGCTGGGTGTCGTGGGAGATCTCGGGAATCTTCGAGAACATCGGACAGGTGCAGGAGGGGATGCAGACGATCGCGGTGCCTCGCCAGCTGATCGATCGTGCCGACGCGGGTCGGCTGGCGGTCAATCGTGGCGAGGTGGATTTCCGATCAGTGTCGTTCAGCTATCCGGGCGGTTCCAGCGCGGTGCTGTCCGACTTCGATCTGCACATCACCGCGGGCGAGCGGGTGGGTATCGTCGGACGCTCGGGGGCCGGCAAGTCGACCCTCGTCAACCTGCTGCTTCGCTTCTACGATATCGATCAGGGCGCCATCAGCATCGATGGCCAGGACATCGCCGCCGTGAGCCAGGAAAGTCTGCGAGCGGCGATCGGCGTGGTCACCCAGGATACGTCACTGCTGCATCGCTCGATTGCGGAGAATATCCGCTACGGCAAGCCCCATGCGAGCGATGCGCAGGTCACCGCGGCTGCGCGACAGGCCCATGCGCACGAGTTCATCGCGGGTCTGCGCGACTGGAAAGGCCGGGTCGGATTCGATGCTCATGCGGGAGAACGCGGCGTCAAGTTGTCGGGCGGTCAACGACAGCGCGTGGCTCTGGCACGAGTGATCCTCAAGGATGCGCCGATCCTCGTGCTCGACGAAGCGACATCGGCGCTCGATTCCGAAGTCGAAGCGGCGATCCAGGAACAGCTGGCGTCGTTGATGGAGGGCAAGACGGTGATCGCGATCGCGCATCGCCTGAGTACCATCGCCAGGCTCGATCGCCTGATCGTGCTCGATGAAGGCCGGATCGTCGAGCAGGGCTCGCATCAGACCTTGCTCGAACGGAACGGCCTCTATGCGCAGCTCTGGGCGCGGCAATCAGGAGGATTCCTGGCCGAGACGGTCGATGTCGATCTGCAGGCCGCCTCCGCACACTGACTGCCGGATCGATGCCGGGAAGGTCAGAGCCCCGTCGTACTCGCGCCGATGACCGGCATGGCGCTGTCCAGCACTTCGGTGAACAGCCGCGCCGCCGCAGCGATCTCCTGTTCGTCTTCGTCGCGGATGAGAATCGAGCGTTCCACATGAGGACGGCGCAGGACGACCGCGTCGTCGATCAGCACGTAGCCGCGGCTGTATTCGGCGAGCTGGCCATCGACCGACAACAGTTGCAGCCGGTCGCCGTGAGTGCGCAGCAGTGTCAGCAGCCGTGGGCACTGTCGTTGCAGATAGCCGCTTCGCTGCACGACGATCACGACTTCGGTCTGTCGGCTCAGCCTCAACAGGCGAGCGAATCGTTCGCTGACCGAAGGACGCGACAGGCCGTAGAACTCGCCATCGCGATCGAACAGGCGAATCCGTTCCTGCGCGGACTCGAGACCCGCATCGAACAGCGACTGCGCGCCGGCGCGGGTTTCGACGCGCTGATAGCCTGGATCGGCAGAGGTATCCATGGCGATCATTATCCCGTTTCCGACATCGACACTGGTGTCCGGGCATCGGTCAGGGCTCGCCGCTCGTCGCCTGGCGCGAGGCGTAGAATCCCGGCATGTCATTAGCCACCGTTCACGAAATCATCGAAGAACTCCGGGCCGGCCGGATGGTCGTGCTCGTCGACGAGGAAGATCGCGAAAACGAGGGAGATCTCGTGCTGGCGGCCGATTTCGTGACGCCTGAAGCGATCAATTTCATGGCGCGCCACGCTCGCGGGCTGATCTGCCTCACGCTGACCGAAGCGCGCTGCCGCGAGCTGCAGCTGCCGTTGATGGTGCGGTCCAACGGCGCTCGCTACGGCACCAATTTCACCGTATCGATCGAGGCCGCGAGCGGCGTGACCACCGGAATCTCGGCGGCCGACCGTTCCCACACCGTGGCGGTGGCGGTCTCGTCCGCAACGCGTCCCGAAGATATCGTTCAGCCGGGGCACATCTTCCCGGTCATGGCGCAGCCTGGTGGCGTGCTGGCGCGCGCGGGTCACACCGAAGCCGGGTGCGATCTTGCGGCGCTCGCCGGCCTGACGCCAGCGGCCGTCATCTGCGAAGTCCTCAATGACGACGGCTCGATGGCACGCCTGCCCGACCTGATCGAGTTCGCGAGCCGGCATGCGCTCAAGATCGGCGCGATTGCCGACCTGATCGAGTATCGCAGCGCCCATGAAAGCCTGATCAGCCGCGTACTGGATCGGCCGGTCCAGACCCCCTGGGGACCGTTCCGACTGGTCGGCTATCGTGATCGGTCCGGTGACAACGTTCATGTCGCGCTGGTCCACGGCACGTTCGAGCGCTCTGACGAAGTGCTCGTCAGGGTCCATGAGCCGCTGACCGCACTCGATCTGATCCTGACCGATCGCGGCTCGCACTCGTGGCCGGTCGGCAAGGCGCTCGAGACGATCCTGGCTGCGCCCGCGGGCGTC
>JBGSTN010000141.1:0-6014 GCA_041736455.1 Burkholderiaceae bacterium
CAGTGTCGGAAAGGGCGCCCCCTGCGCCAGGCGGTCGCCTCGTTCGGCCTTGCTGCGCGGCTCATGGATCAAGCCAAAGCGCCGTCGCCATCGCTGCGCCATCGCGAGCATTGCCGACGCGGATCCGGAAACGAGTTCGAACTCCAGTTCACGGATGCGCAGCGTCGCATCGTCGGCGATCAGGCGCCCTTCGTCGAACGCTACCTCGACGACGGCATTGCGTGTGCGAACGATACGCGCGTAGCGCCGTACGTCGGTCCGAAAGATGACCTCGATCTCGACGCCGTCTTCCTTCGCCTTTCGAAGTTGCCGCAGGAGCTGGTCGCCGACGGGCGTTCCGGCATGAAGTTCGGCATCGTGGCTGGCGTCCTGCCGGATCACTTCGTGCTCGAATCGCTCGATTGCGTCGGCGTTTCCCCCCTTGAGTGTCTGCACCCAGCGCCGGCCTTCGCGGCGCAGCCGCCAGGCCATGTCATGCCGGGCCAGCCGCCGGTCGCCAGTGTCGAGATACATGGCCTTGAGCGTGACCCGGGTCGCCGACGCGCGGACCACTTCTGCCAGCAATGCCTTGCGCGATGCGGCGGGCACGATGAACCTGAGTTCGACCTCGGTCAGACCTTTCATGGCATCTTCGCTTCGCGAGTCTCTTGCCGAAGATGTTCAGGTCGCGACCGGGCAGCCGGACATCGCGGCATGTGCCCTTGCGATGCCGACGTGGTCCATGATGGTCGGATCGTCGAGCAGCTGCTAAAGGGTCGAACCGAACGCGTGAAAGTCAACATGCTCCACATTGTAGGTGCGCATCGCGTGTTGTTGCCATCTGCCCCGCTTCAGCGATGGGGGCGCAGGCTCCATCGGTGAAACCGGGTCGTGCACGAGGCCAGGATAGATGCGGCTTCATACGACTGCCACCCCGACCAGACAAGCCACCCCCCAGCAGCACCGGGTTGAGCAGTGCCCACCAAGGCGCATGTGCGTAGACCATGATGACCGGGTTGGCGCCTGCGGGGGCATGGACCGTCCTGGTAGCGAGCATGAAGCCGAGCGAGGCCAGTACGAACGTGGCGTTCGGCGGACCGACGAAATACAAGGCGAGAGAAATGCTCATGCCCGCCCCAAGAAGGCACCTGGTTATCGCCCCCAGCGGGCATGTCGATTGCCCGATCCAGGGACGAGCCACCGACGATCTCGTGCGATCTTGAACATCTCGGACAGGTGACTTGGTCAGTCGGCGCGACCAGTCCGTGGCAGGGTGGGCGCCGGAGCGCGCGATGAAGGGTTTTTGCATGGAAAGGGGCGAACATGACGACCAAAGCTGCCGGAGATCGCGTCTCGGAAACTAGTGTGCGCGCCGCAGCCCAGCCAGGCGCAACGACTGCGACGGTCTATCGCATGGTGATGGACGAACATATCTGCCCATGGGGACTCAAGACAGTCCATCTGCTTCGTTCGCAGGGCTTGGAGGTCGATGACCGATGGTTGCGGACCCGTGAGGAAACCGACGCGTTCAAGTCGCAACATGGTGTCGGATCAACCCCGCAGCTGTTCATCGAAGGTGAACGCATCGGGGGATATGAGGATCTGCGCCGCCGTCTCGGCAAATCGGTGCGCGATCCCGAGACGACGAGCTATTGGCCCGTCGTCACGATCTTCGGCATTGCGGCGTTGATGGCACTCGCGGTCACATGGACGATTTCAGCGACATTGCTCACGGTTATCACGATGGAGATGTTCATCGCGATCTCGATGTGCTTGCTGGCGGTCCAGAAATTGCGTGATCTGGACGGCTTCGCGACGATGTTCCTCGGCTACGACCTGCTGGCGCAGCGTTGGGTGCCGTATGCATACTTCTATCCGTTCGGCGAAGCGATCGCCGGTATTCTGATGATCGCCCACGTGCTGGATTGGTTGTCCGTGCCGATCGCATTATTCATCGGCGGCACGGGCGCGATCTCGGTCTTCTACGCCGTCTACGTTCAGAAGCGCGAACTCAGGTGCGCTTGCGTGGGCGGTCAGTCGAACGTGCCGCTGGGGTTCGTCTCGCTGACCGAAAACGTGATGATGATCGGCATGGGCATCTGGATGGCGCTGACCTGAGGCGCCACGCCCACGCCCGCATACGCTCGATGAAACGCTGGTCGGGTGCGGCGACCTGGACGTGGGCAGTGCGATCTCGAGACGATATCTGCCACGGTTGCAGTAATTCCCCTGTCGCCTCGAAGCCGATCCGGATGGCGCGAGTCCCGATCGAATCGTACGCGTATCCCGCGGCGCCTCGATGGATGCAGGTCGATGACCTGCTCGCAGGCGACGCCGCAGATCGCAATCACGTGCGGTATCCGGTGCGATTCGAGCGAATCGGCACGGTCGGTGTGCCAGACAAGAGTCAGCGTCGCATCACCTCTTCGCGACGATTGACGGTCAGGACCGCGATACCAACGAATCGCCCCGATTCGCCAGGGCATAACATCAAGCGCCGTGTACATTAGTGACGATAGTCACAAGCGCACCGCCCGGTCGCCGATGCGCGCTTGACGACCATTGCGCCGGACACCTGCGCAGGGCAGGGCGCGAGAATCGTCGCTGAGCGTCGTTTCGTTCGTCATCGACGGCGGCCATCGCCTGATCTGGCGTTGTCGACCGGGTAATTTCCGCGCTTTCCGCGCTTCTGGAGTTGGTACCCTTCGACATCGCTGCTGTGCGGTCGCGACCATCGATAGCCATTCGCAACCGGCATGAATGCCCGCAAATCCATCGTTCGATCGTTGTGTTTCCGGCGTGTGGCCTCTTCGATCCGGCAACCCTGCGTGCCCTGGAGCAACGCGAGCATCATCAAATGAAAATCGTCTTTGGCATCATGTCCGCCGTGAATTCCCCGGCAATCGTGCAGCAACTCGTCGAATCGCTGCAGCCGCATCCTGTGCTGATCCATCACGATTTTTCGCAGCAGCCGGACTTCGTCGTCGACGCGTCGAACGCCCGTTTCGTCGAGAATGCCGGTCGAACGGGTTGGAATGACTGGGGCTTCAGCCAAGGCATCTTCCGGTTGATCGACGAGTCGATGGCCGACCCGGAGGTCGACTATTTCCAGCTACTCACGCCGACCTGTCTGCCGATTCGCCCCCTCGACGAATTCGGTGCAATGCTCGCCCGCAACGAGTTCGATGCCCACAACGAATTCTTCGATCTGCACGAACATCATGTCGCACGGATCAACTTCGCCTACCGTGCGTTCGTGCCCGCCCGGACGCTGCGTAGTCGATTCCTCTGGCGCTGCTTCAAGGCTTGGACCGGGAGGCACTGGCATATCGCCGACAGCTGCAATCTCCAGCTTCGCATTCCCGACGACCCGCATCCGGGCCCCAGGGCGCGGCTGGGCGAATGGGCCACGCGACTTGCCCGCGACGGCTGGCTGGGGCGACATCCGTTCAATGAATCGTTTCGAGGCCTGGCCGGCGGAACATGGTTCGGTGCGAATCGTGCCGCTCTGCAAGCGATGCAGACGCTATATGCGCAACCATGGGTGCAGGACTGGTTTCGCTACATGCATTTCGCCGACGAAATGCTGATCAGCACGCTGATCGGGAATTCATCGCTTCGCGTGGGGCCCAGCAACCATTTCGTCAACGTCTTCGATGAAGCGAGGCCACGCTGGATCAGGCCGGGCGACGTGGACCAAGTGATGTCGAGTGGGCGTTACTTCGGACGCAAGTTCCCGGATGATCCGGACGATCCCGCGCGCCTCAGAGTGATACGAAGCATCGCGCGTTGATCCAGTCGACGGGCCTGAAGCAGGCGGCCCGATGTGATCCGATCGGCACGAATGGCCACGCGGCTAGCACCCACCAGCACGACACAAGACGTCCCGAGGGCACTCGGTGGCGGCTGTTCGCCTGGCGCAGGCTCTTTTGGCCGCAGCGTTCCTCTACGCCGGCAGGGTCGATAACATCCATCCTTGATCGAGACGGATGGTTTGTGTTGGACAGATCGGCACGATTGCTATGCAATGCGGGTCATCGCCAGGCCGAGGATCCCGCTGAAGATGAAATCGAACGACGCCGCCGCGCTTGCTTCTGCGGGAGACATGGACGCACCGGCTTTCCGCCGTGCGGTCAGGCAAGGCCGATGGCGTCGTCCGACGGCCGGTGTCGTGCCGGGCCGCGTGCAGGCCAATCTGGTGGTCCTGCCAGCAACGCTGGCCGACGGCTTCCTGCGCTTCTGCCAGGCGAATCCCAAGCCATGCCCGGTGCTGGGAGTGACCGAGCCTGGCATTCCACACCTGCCGGCACTGGGTGACGATCTGGATCTGCGTACCGACCTGCCGCGCTATCGGGTGTGGCAGGATGGCGCGCTGGTCGACGAGCCGGACGACCTGCAGCAGTGGTGGCGCGACGACCTGGTGGGTTTCGCCATCGGATGCTCGTTCTCGTTCGAGGAAGCGCTGGTGGCCGAAGGCATTGAAATTCGCCATATCAGCCAGGGGCGCAACGTGCCGATGTATCGCACCAACCTGCCCACGCGGTCCGCTGGACCCTTCCATGGACCACTGGTCGTGTCGATGCGGCCCCTGAAGGCTGCCGATGCGATCCGCGCGGTGCAGATCACCTCGCGGTTTCCGGCAGTCCACGGCGCCCCGGTGCATATCGGTGACCCGTCGCTGATCGGCATCTCCGATCTCGCTCGCCCCGACTATGGCGACGCGGTCGATGTGCACCCTGACGAACTGCCCGTGTTCTGGGCCTGCGGAGTCACGCCGCAGGCGGTAGTGGCGGCCTCGCGCCCTGCCTTGTGCATCACCCATCTGCCCGGCCACATGCTCGTGACCGATCTTGCCAACCACAGCCTGTCGGTGTTCTGAACTGCCGCCGATCCGCACTTGCGTCAGCTGTCACCCCAACCTGGAACCCCCTCATGCCGAACCGCCTCACCAACACACTTCTGGCCGCATTCGCGTTCGGCCTGGCCGCACTTCCCGTCACCGCGCAGGAATTGCCGAAAACCCAGCTGAAGGTCACCGGCGGCCTGTCGAACCTGACGGCCTACCAGGACTTCGAGCGTCCGTTCTGGACCAAGTTCATCACCGAAAATAGCAATGGGCAGGTCACGGCCGAGATCAAGGGCTTCAACGAAATGGGCATCAAGGGCCCCGAACTACTTCGCCTGCTCGGCAGCGGCGTGCTCCAGTTCGGCACCGCGACGCTGTCGTACTTCGCGTCCGACAACGCGATCAACGAGGCCATCGACCTGGCCGGTCTCGTACCCGAAGTGCAGGTGGCACGCGAGATCACGACGGCCTTCGAGCCGGTGCTCGACCGTGTCTATGGCGACGGCAACAAGGTCAAGCTGCTTGGCATATCGACCTACCCGGCGCAGGTGCTGTTCTGCAACGGCGAGATCAAGGGTCTGGGCGACCTAAAGGGCAAGAAGGTGCGTACCAGCAGTCGCACGCAAGCCGATTTCGTCGAGGCGTTGGGCGCCAGCAGCGTGACGATGAGTTTCGGTGAAGTGGTGCCGGCGATGCAGAACAAAGTGGTCGACTGTGCGATCACCGGCTCGCTATCGGGCTACTCGGCCAAGTGGTACGAGGTGGCCACACACCTGCTGGCATTGCCGATCAACTGGAACCAGCAGGTGCATGCCGTCAACGGCGCGATCTGGTCCGGGTTCGATCCAAGGCTGAAGACATTCCTGCAGACGCAGGTCGAAGGACTCGTCAACGACATCTGGGACGCCGCAGCCAGGCAGACGCAGCAGGGCTACGACTGCAACACGGGTGCCGACGCCTGCACACTGCCCGTCAAGGGGAAGATGGTGCTCGTGCAGCCAGGCGCCGCCGATCGCGCGACACTGGACAAGGTCCGCGAACAAGTGATCGCCAAATGGGCGCAGCGCTGCTCGGCGCAGTGCGTGGCCGATTTCAACGCCACCATCGGCAAGAAGCTCGGCTTGGTCGCCGCGAAATAGATGGCGGCAAACCGCGGCACGATCTCGTCATGAATCGCTCCGGCAAGCCG
>JBGSTN010000163.1:0-5210 GCA_041736455.1 Burkholderiaceae bacterium
GCAACAGCAGCACCAGCCCGGCGAACATGAGCGGCGCCAGGTGGGCCGCGATCCAAGTCACGGCGATGCCCGGCGTGTCGCCTGATCGCCGAAGAATTCCGGCAGATCCACTTCGCGAAGGCTGGCCTTCCCGCGCCGCCCGAGGAGAAAGCTGGTGCGCTTGATCAGCTCGGAAAGAGCTTGCAGGCCCAGCAACCCGAAGCCCAGAGGAATGCACATGAGCACGGGCCAGTGCAGGGGTCCGCCCGGATGCCAGGATCTTTCCCCTATGCGCCACGCGCCCAGTGCCAGCCAGCTGCCCAGGCCAACCATCAAGGCGCTGGCGGGCAGCGCAACCAGCAGCAGCACGGCGATGTCGAACCAGGCCCGAAGGCGCGGCCCGAAGCGCTGAGACACAGTGTCGACACGCACATGTTCATCCACCAGCAGCACGTAGCCACCCGCGCACAGGAACGCAGCGCCATACAAGTGCCATTGCAACTCCAGCCAGAAGTTGGAGCCGAGGCCGAAGAACTTGCGCAACACGGCGTTGGCGGCAGTGACTACGATGGCGCCGAGGATCAGCCAAATCGTGGCTCGGCCGATCACGCGATTGAGCGTATCGACAGCGCGGGAGAACGCTTCCAGCTTGTCCATTGCCAGGCCCGAGTGCCGAGGGTGCCAGATCGTACGGGTGTTGCGATCGCGGTGCAAACGGCCATGGCAGGGCTCACACCGGGACAAGCAGAGGTCAATCGTCAGGGTGTCGATTTCAGTAAAGATGTCAATGGTGGATTCAAGCTGTCAACGCAACACCCTTCGCATCGCTGCTTCAGGGGATCGAAAACCTAATGCCTTCTTCGGCCGCGTATTCAATCGCTGTGCCAGTGACATCGTTCGCGATTTTCGGACCCGCGATTACTTCAGGCATCAGGCTCCGACTTGATGAACGTTTTGCTGCTTGAACTCGTGTGGAGTCAGATAGCCCAGACTCGTTTGCGGGCGTTGCCCATTGTTTTGTCGTCTCCACTGCTCGATGATGACTTTCGCTTCGCGCCGATTTCGGAACCAGCACATGTTCAGGCATTCATCGCGGAACCGACCATTGAACGATTCATTGACGCCGTTCTGCCACGGTTTGCCTGGCTCGATGAATGCCGTCCTGATTCCTGCCGCCTAGAACCAATTCTGCAACGCCTTGGCAACGAACTCAGGGCCATTGTCCGAGCGGATATGCACGGGAGCACCATGAAGTGCAATCAAGCGAGCGACTTCATCGATGACGCGGCTTGCGCGGATCGAGCCCTGCACGTCGATGGCGAGCGCCTCCTTCTTGTACTCGTCAACTATGTTGAAAGTACAGCGACCACAGCAGACCTCCTTGCCCGCCAGAATGTACTTAATCCCGCCGTACGAGTCGTTTCACGCCGACATCGGTCGGGAAAGCGATCCACGTTGCGCAGGCGCGGTCCGACGATAGCGACACGTCGTCAGGGCATTGGCCACAACTGGCCCGGTGCAATCGCGCTTCTTACGGGTATCGCCATTGACTAGCTGGGAACTATGCCAGCCTGGCCGATTTAGGATCGCAACCGATGGTTATCCAAGGACAGCCAGATCTAGATGCGCTGAGCTGATGTCTCCTGACATCTTCAACGGACATTTCTGACATCTCCAGTGGACAACGACAGGCGGCTGCTGAGCACTTGCGACTGCGCTGGTCGACTTCGAAGAGAGGCCGGTTCGCCGCGGCGATGAGCCGAGAACAGGGCGTCGCTCTCTTGACGTTTAACGCGTGGCCAGCGATAGGTTCTGACCGACTTGGGCAATCGTCGAGATGTCCATGTCGTTGGCATGCGAATGAACACAGCGTAGACTCCGCGCGATAAGGCGCTGGCGCTGATAACAATGCTTTTGCTAGGGGAACGTCATGCGGTTTCGGCCACTTATCTCGTTGAGTGTTCTTGTGATTGGCGTCATCGCTGGATGCGGTGGCGGTGGAGACTCACCACCGCCAGTTTCCTCAGATCCTGCGCCGGGACCACCCGCAGTTGTCGAGACCGGCAGTCTGCGCGGTGTCGTTCGGAAAACCGAGACTGGCGAAGCAATTAGCGGTGCGAGGGTATCGGCGGGCTCTGCAGTGGCAATGACGAATGCGGATGGAACCTTCTCGATTGCAGCATTGGCGGTTGGAAAGAACCGTGTCGTTCGCACGACGCAGGCCGGCTATCTGACACAACTTGCTGTCGTTGATATCTTGCAAGGCACCGAATCGAGTGTGGCGATCGTAATGATTCCGCGCGGTTCGGTAACCGAGATTACTCCGTCGGCTGGCGGGGTGGTCACCGATCAGGCGTCCTCGGCCCGGGTCAGTGTGCCACCCAACGCCTTGATCGATCCGGTGTCACAGGCGCCGATTACGTCATCAGTCTCTGCAACGGTAACAGCCATTTCGCCAGCACGAGACCCGGCGAGCATGCCGGGTTCATTCGTGTCTTCATCGGGCAGCACCATCGAGAGTTTCGGAGCCGTCAGCGTCACCATTGAACAGGAACCGGGCGGTCCACCGGTATCGCTTGCGCCTGGCGCCAGTGCGACACTGCGCATTCCAGTCTCGACGCGAGCCGACGACATTCCGGCGACCGTCCCGCTCCTATCTTTGGATGAGTCGACAGGTCGCTGGACTGAAGAGGGCTCTGCCACCCTGTCAGGCAGCGCAGAGGCGCCCTTCTTCGAGGCCTCGATCCCCCGCTTTGCGACCTGGAACGTGGATATTCCGATAGAGACCGTTTCGGTGCAGGGCTGCGTGGAAAGGGCTGGCGTGCGGGTGGCTGGCGTGCAGGTGGTCGCCACGGCGATCGGTTCTTCAAGTCGTTCATCGGCCTACTCGAACGCGGCAGGCGATTTCACACTCGCGATCCGCACCAATGCACGGGCGCTGCTCGAAGGTGCGTTTGCCAACCTGTCGACCAATGGCATCGTCATTGGCCCGTCGCCGGGCAATCTCACGTTACCGGCATGTCTGCAACTGGGCGATGTGGCGAGCGCTCCGTCCATCGTGGAACAACCGGAATCGATCCGAGCACCGATTGGCGTTCGGGTAGCGTTCAACGTACAGGCGGTGGGCTCATCTGGAATGACCTACCGCTGGCAGCGCAATGGCGTCGACATTCCAGGCGCGACTTCGGCGAGCTATGCACGGATCGTGTCGGCCGATGACGATGGCGCGCAATTTAGCTGCGTCGTCCAGAATTCATTCGGTGTGGCGCAATGCACCGCTGCCGTCCTGACTGTCGACTCGCCAACGCCAGCGCCGATTCCGCGTCCAGCAAACGGCAATTACAGCGGATATTTCTATAACAGTGGACTTCGCAGTGGTGGAACCGTTGACAGTTCTCTCGCTTTCGGCATTGCCGAGGCCTTTGGCCCCTGGAACTTCACGCAAGATCCGGTCGTTCAAACTGCACTGTGCGGCTCGGGTGACGTTCGCTTCACGATTACTGGCTCTTCGGCGCTTGGGATGTTTATTTCAGATGATCCGGATCCAGGGTGCGACTTCGATCGTGGATCAGAATTCCTTCTAACCGGCACGTTCGACCAGGATGCGTCACGACTTCTCGGGGGTTACTCTATTCGAAACATGGGAGGATCCACCATCGCAGAAGGCGGTGGCGTTTTCGAGGTGTGGGCTGGCGGACCTCCCGCTGAAACAACGTGCACCGGCACGTTGGATGTTCCTGCCTCCTCAGTAAGCATTGCCGCCAAGGTGCCGGCCGGTTTCACTGGAACTATCGGCGGAAGGGTGATCTACGGCGCTCTGACTATCAGGCACTTTGACGGATCTAGTGGCCAACTGATTGATTGCGTAACCGAGTTGCGTGGGATTGGCAGCCGGCAATCAAGTTCATCTGAATTCGAACTAGCTTCAATTTTCTCGAAGAAGACTGGTTCAAATTGCGCAACTATTGGCTCGATCACGACGATTACGTTCGCTGGAACAATTGAAGGATCGACGATTCGGGCAATCGAGGAAAGCTCGAACTACGGAACACTTTTGCTCAACTGCGCGGCTCCTTAGCGCCGCGCCGCTGATAGGGTTGTGCACGAATGTTCGAGGACCGCTAAAACGACTTTTGTCGATTTCCGTTCGAATTATCAGTGGTGGATTCAGTCGGTCAACGTATCGTCTATCGAATGGCTGGATGGGTGTCTCGCTTGTGTCAGGCAGCACCTCGACCATGTTCAAACCGGCACGGTTGCTGCATCACGACTCCGTCCAGCTGTTAGCGTGTTCGCGCAATGCAGCACTCCGTGACTAACGCCTAAGAGACCCTTCGTGCCTCACGCAGCGTCCTGCGAGACTCGGTTTCGTTCTGGCGCATGGCTGACAGGTAACCGCTTGATGCATCGGTTCTTCGTGCTATAGCGCAATCTACCGACGAGATTGAGAACTCGATTTGCGAGATTGTTGGTAAGCGTGGTCCCAGTACCGTCCTTGACAGGAATCGCCGATCAGACTTGCACGGGTTCGGCGCGGATCGATTGATCGCCAGTCATCAGTTTGCCGGCGACGTTCCAGGGCAAGAACTTGTCGATCTGGTTGATCGGATGATCGGCGATGTACCTGAGCACGTGGCGCAAGTAGGCCTCGGGCTCTACACCGTTGAGTTTTGCGCTGCCAATCAACGTGTAAACGTTGGCCGCTCGCATGGCGCCCGTGTCCGACCAAAGGAAGAGACATTTCTTTCGTCCAAGGGCAACCGTAGTACGAAGTAAATCTGGGTCTTCCTCACTTTGTGTGACGCCCTTGCCAGATCAAGGGTAGCCTCGTCGGCGCAGTGCAACGCGTAGTCCCCACCCGAGGTGACAAGATGAACACTGTTGTCGATGGCCTATCAAGAACGCTACGCGCGGTGGGCAAGAAGGTAGTCGGCTTGGAGGGACGAGGTACCGTCCTCAAGGTTCGGACCCGCAGCACCGTGCGCTGCGCGCCATGCCCGGCCTGTAGCCGTTGGAGCAACCGCATTCATGAACGCTATTTCCGCCACTTGGCGGAACGCCCCAGCCTGGAGCAGCAAGTCGTTCTCGAGATTGAGATGCGCCACTTCAAGTGCTCCGTTGCGAGCTGCCCGCGGCGCACGTTCGCCGAGGACATCCATGGCGTCGCCGGTCGAAATCAGCGGCGAACGCGATTGCTGGCTAGTGCGCTTCAGGCCCTGGGTCACGCCCAC
>JBGSTN010000191.1:0-4876 GCA_041736455.1 Burkholderiaceae bacterium
GCTCTCCGGTCGGCGGGATCGTCTATTTCAACCTGAATCGCTGCAACTGCAACGGGATCGGATACGCGGATCCGTTCGTCGACTGATCCGTTCGTCGAACGATCCACGCGACGCGGCGGTGATCGAGTGCCGCGTTGGGTCTATGATGAGCGTTACTCGACGACTCGACCGTGACGACGGCACCGTGATCCGCCCGCTATCGATCCTGGCTTGCCTGACCTTGGTGCTCACCGCCTGCTTCAACGGTGATCCGGGCCTGGGCAGCGATACCGACACGTCGGTCCCGGCCGAATGCCCGACGGTCGTGGTCACCGTACCGCCGACCACGAATCCGGCTCTCAACCCGGGCGTATTCGTATTCAAACGCGCAGCGGTGACGGTGACGCCGGAGGCATTCGTCGCGCAGGCCAATGCACAAGGTGCACTGGGTTATCGTTTCAGCGACGTCTACGCCGGCAGCGACGACCCGAGCGAACTCTACATCTGCGACACCGCCAATCCCACCGCCTGGAAGGTCGAGACCGAACTCTGGACGCCCGGGCAACTCGGCTTCCAGGGCCTGGTCGACCTGCTCAATAAAAAGGGGACGAACGGTTTTCGCTACCAGGGCCGGCGCATCCTCGACAACACCGACCGACTCGTCTTCGTCAAGAACGAGACGCGCACCGACAAGTTCGAATACCGGTTGTCGACCCTGCCGCTGACGACCGAGATCTTTCTGCGACAGGCCAACGAACAGGGCAACGACGAGTTCCGGTTCACACAGTTCTTCCAATACACATCGATCGATACGGTGGCGCTCTACCGGCGCAACAAGGTCAGCCCGCACCGGCTCCGGTACGAAGCCGCCACGCCCGCGGAAACCCCGGCCGCCTTCGTGAACCAGGCCAATGCGCGCGGCGCCGAGGGCTTTCGCTACTTCGCCGATTTCAATCTCGATGCCGGTGGCCTGCAGGCCTTCTATATCAAGGACCTGACCACCCCCGGCGTGTTCGCCGCCTCGACGCAACCCGTACCGGCGACGCTCGGCTCTCTGCTCAGCCAGGCCAATACCCAGGGCGCCAAGGGCCTGCTGCGCATAGCCGATGGCCAATGGGCCAATGCCTCGCAAGCGAATCGCACGATCTATCTCGACCTGAATCAATGCCGATGCGAGCCGCTGGAGCTCGCCGATCCATTAGTGGACTGACGGCCGCGCCCGTACAATGCGGGCTGATCATTGCACCATCGGTTCGCCGTGCGTTTCCTTCGTCTCCTGAAGATCTTCTACGTCGTCTGGCGCTTCGGCCTCGACGAAATCGTCGTGTCGAGCGGGATCGTTCCGTCGAGTGCGCCATGGCGATTGCGGGTCGTCCAGCTGCTGCGTTTCAAGCGCAAGCTCGATGCGCCGCGCGGCCAGCGTCTGCGCGAAGCGCTGACATCGCTGGGGCCGATCTTCGTCAAGTTCGGCCAGGTGCTGTCCACCCGGCGCGACCTGCTGCCCGAAGACATCGCCAACGAACTCGCGATGCTGCAGGATCACGTCGAGCCGTTCGACGCGGAACTCGCGATGGCCGAGATCGAACGCGGACTGCGCCGCAAGATTCCCGACATGTTCACCGAGTTCGGCCGCGAACCGGTCGCCTCCGCCTCGATCGCGCAGGTCCATTTCGCCCGCCTGCTCAACGGTACCGAAGTCGCCGTCAAGGTGCTGCGACCTGGCATGCGCGATGTCATCCATCGCGACCTCGACCTGCTCAGGGCGATCGGCACGCAGCTGGTCCGCGTATCGGCCGACGCACGTCGCCTGCGCCCGCTCGACGTGATCGCCGAATTCGACACGTACCTGAATGACGAACTCGACCTGATGCGCGAAGCGGCCAACGCCAACCAGTTGCGACGCAACTTCATCGACTCGGACCTGCTGCGAATTCCCGAGATGTACTGGGACTTCTGCGCATCGAACGTGCTCGTCATGGAGCGCATGCACGGCATTCCGATCGGGCGGGTCGACAAGCTGCGCGAAGCCGGCATCGACCTCACGCGCCTGTCGCGCGACGGCGTCGAGATCTTCTTCCGGCAGGTGTTCAACGACGGCTTCTTCCATGCCGACATGCACCCGGGCAACATCATGGTCGGCACCGAAGGGCCCGACTTCAATCGCTACATCGCGCTCGACTTCGGCATCGTCGGCGCACTGTCCGAATTCGACAAGAACTACCTTGCGCAGAACTTCCTCGCCTTCTTCCAGCGCGACTACCGGCGAGTTGCCGAGCTGCACATCGAATCGGGCTGGGTTCCCGCATCGACGCGCGTGGAGCAGCTCGAAGGCGCGGTGCGTTCGGTATGCGAACCGTTCTTCGACCGCCCGCTCGCGGAAATCTCGCTCGGCCTCGTGCTGATGCGCCTGTTCCAGGCATCGCGCCGTTTCGACGTCGAGATCCAGCCGCAACTCGTCCTGCTGCAGAAGACGCTGCTCAATATCGAAGGCCTGGGCCGCGAGCTCGATCCTGATCTCGACCTGTGGGTCACTGCCAAACCGATTCTCGAACGCTGGATGACCGCACAGATCGGCCTCAACGGCCTCGTCGATCGCATCAAGCGCGAAGCGCCACGCTGGGCCCAGACACTTCCCCAGATTCCGCGCCTCGTGCATACCGCACTGACGCACTTTCCCCCTCAGATCTCGATTCGCGAGCACGAGCTCTTCGAGCAGCGCGTCTTGCAGGAACAACGTCGTCAGCATACCTATATCAAGGTGCTGACAGGCCTCGTCGTTGCGCTCGTGCTGCTGAATCTCTGGCCGCTGGTGAAGCCGCTGCTAATGGGTTGACCGGCGTGTTGGGGTCAGGTCTCCCATCCGACCTCGCGAGATTCATTCATGCAAATGTCATGAAAGTCATCGACGACCGATCGGTTCGGCGAGTTCGGTGCAATTGCCTGACATACCCTCCGGATCTTTCGAATGAAGGTTTGACCGTGTTATCTCAACATCGAGTCTTCACGTTCCAATTCAGGAGATCGACATGAAGGCATTGATGACCGCTTCCCTCGCCCTCGCGATGCTGACCATGATGCCGTACGCGATGGCGGCTACCAAGACGATCGATGGTCAGGAAGTTCGCGACTGGTCCGCGGTGGATTCGAACAACGATGGCCACGTCTCGCCGGAAGAGATGGAGGCCTATCTCGAATTGGTGCGAAAGAACAAATCGGGTTGATCGAACGCAGGCGCGGCGATCGCCGGGAGTCAGCGTCGCTTGCCGGGGCTGTCGTCCACCGACTTCAGCCCGTATGACGCGAACGCCTGCGCTGTCTCGGCGATTTCCGCATCCGTCAGGATCACGGCATCGTCGAGGCTCAGCGAAAGGTAGTACTGGCGAGCAAGCGTTTCCAATTCCATGGCTCGCCACATCGCCTTGTCCAGTGACTCGCCGAGGGCAATCATCCCGTGATTGGCAATCAGGCAGCCGAGGCGATCTTGCAGCGACTCGAGCACCAGCGCCGACAGTGCCGCCGAGCCGAAGCGTGCATAGCCCGAACAACGGACATCGTTGCCGCCGAATGCCGCAATCATGTAGTGGCAGGCCGGAATCGAACGCCGTGCAATGGCCAGCGTGGTCGCATAGGTCGAATGTGTATGCACCACCGCATTGACCTCGGGCCGCTGGCGCAGGATGTCCAGATGGAAGCGCCACTCGGTGGAGGGTGCCAACGGCCCCTGGTGTGAACCATAGCTTGCATCGCTCAGCGACATGCGGGCGATCATCGCCGGTTCGAGCTTGTCGTAGGGGATCGCAGACGGCGTGACCAGCAGACTGTCGCGATAGCGGACGCCGATGTTGCCCGAGGTGTTCTGGTTGAGTCCGTTCGCGTTCATCCAGCGGCATTGCGCGATGATCGCTTCGCGCAATGCCAGTTCTTCCGGGTCGAGCGACGACGCGCGCGAGCCGGGTTTCGAGGCGCGAACAATGCGCTTCGGCGCGCCCGGGTCCGGCTTCAGCAGTGCGGGGGCTTTCGATTTCGACTTGACGGATTCAGGTTTCGCACCGCGCGTGTCGCGCGGCAACGGACGGCGGGAGGGCTTCGAGGCATTGGTCATGATGGACGCTGCTGATTCAGGGATCAGGCGGACACCGGCAAGCCAGCCAGCTACCGCGACCCCTCAATGTAACGCCAACCGCACCAGCGTCTCCAAACTGGCCCGTCGATTTTCCGATTGACCTGCCGCGGCGCGCAAATCGGCGGCGAATCCGGCAAAACGATCGTGCGCGAACTGGTACTGCCGCGGCGGCGCGATCTCGAACAACTCCGCCATCATGCTCAGCACCGCCTGCGTCTGAATCTCCTGCCGCATCTGATCGTCCCCGCCGAGCGGATCGGCCCAGGAACGGAACAGCGCGTCGACCTGCCTGGCCGCCTGGTCGAGTGGCGGGCGCGTGGCAGAAAGCTCGCGCAACACCGCCATCGCCTTTTGTTGACGTGCGAGCCGTCGCTCCCACCAGGACGAACCCGTCGGCAGCGCATTCACGCGCGCAGCCAGTAGTGCCTGCTGCTTCTCCGTGAGCGCGCCGATGTTCGCTTCGAGACGCTCGCGCCAGCGCGTCACCCGACGCTCGCGACCGATGCGATCGTCGGTCACCAGATAATCGTCGCGTGCTTCGTCATTGCGACTCGCGAGTTCGCGCTCGATCTCGGCCAGTTGAGCCGGCGTCAACGTCACGACGAACTCGGCGACCGGCTCGGTCAACGCCCGGAACAGGGGAGGGAAGGCAGCAATCGCACGTGTGCGCCAGGCGCTCAGTTCGGCGACCGACAGCGGACTGGCGTCTGTCGACGACTCGGACGTCGCAGCGGCGCCAGCCACTCGAAGCGGTCCGATCTCCCCGGCCGCCGC
>JBGSTN010000200.1:0-3442 GCA_041736455.1 Burkholderiaceae bacterium
CCCTGGGCGCATCTCGACATCGCCGGTACGGCCTGGGACTCGGGCGCGAACAAGGGTTCGAGCGCGCGGCCGGTGCCGCTGCTCGCCCGGTTCATCAGCAATCGCGCTGGTGGCGGATGACCCGGGTCGACTTCCATTTCAATACGCCGGACAAGCTGACCTATGCTTGCCGGCTCGTGCGCAAGGTCGTTCGAAGCGGGCATCGCGTCGTGGTCTGGAGCGCCGAAGCCGATGATCTCGATGCCTTCGATCGGGCGCTCTGGGCGTTCTCTCCGACCGAATTCGTCCCGCACGTCCATTGCGACGATCCGCTCGCTTCGCAGACGCCGGTGCTGCTCGCGGAAGCGGACAGTGAGCCGGCGCATCACGAAGTCATGGTCAATCTGGGCCTGCAGACTCCACCGCTATTCGGCCGTTTCGAGCGCCTGATCGAACTCGTCGCCACTGACGAGAACGACCGCGCCGCCGCCCGGGAACGCTGGCGGTTCTACCGCGATCGCGGCTATCCGATGACCCGACATGATCTCGCCCATGGCCGGGAGTGACGAATCCGCCGCCCGCAAACAGCGGCTGCGGCTCGACGAAGCGGAATGGAATCGCCTGTCGGTCCATGTCCAGGGCAATGTCCTGCAACGGCTGCTGCGTCGTTCGGACCGGCTGGTCGACGGTCCTCTGCGCGAGCGCCTGGACGAACTGTTGCAACATGGCGCCGAACGCCTGCTCGCCGACATCAGGAGCACCATGCAGCAGGCGATACGCGACGCGGTTGCACAGGCCATCGCCGAAGAACTCAGCAAGATGCGCCCGGATGAACTCTCCGCCCAACCGTCCACCAAGCCTGACAAATGACGCTTCCCGACCCAACCATCGACGCCGACAAACCACTCGCCGAACCAGTCGCTCCGAACGAATCGCTCGGCAAGAGCTTCGAGCCGGCCGCCATCGAAGCGCATTGGTATGCGATCTGGGAACGTCGTGGGTGCTTCGCGGCCGGCACGGCCGAGCAGAAGCCGGCGTTCAGCATCCAGTTGCCACCGCCGAACGTGACCGGCACGCTGCACATGGGGCACGCGTTCAACCAGACGATCATGGACTCGCTGACACGCTGGCACCGGATGCGGGGTGACAACACGCTCTGGCTGCCCGGTACCGACCATGCCGGCATCGCGACGCAGATCGTCGTCGAGCGCCAGCTCGAGGCGCAGGGCGAGTCGCGCCACGATCTCGGGCGGGCTGACTTCATCGACAAGGTGTGGGCCTGGAAAGCGCAGTCTGGTTCGACCATCACGCAGCAGATGCGAAGGATGGGCGCATCGGCGGACTGGGCGCTCGAATACTTCACGATGGACGAAACGCTGTCGTCGGTCGTCCGGGAGGTGTTCGTCGCGCTTCACGAACAGGGGCTCATCTATCGGGGCAAGCGCCTGGTCAACTGGGATCCGACGCTGATGACCGCCGTGTCGGATCTCGAAGTCGAGAGCACGGAAGAGAACGGTTCGCTCTGGCACATCAGGTATCCGCTCGCCGACGGCAGTGGCCACCTGACCGTGGCGACCACGCGTCCGGAAACCATGCTCGGCGATACGGCCGTGATGATCCACCCGACGGACGAACGCCATGCGCACCTGATCGGCAAGACCATCCGCCTGCCGCTGTCGACGACGCTCGACGATACGGGCGGCGATCCGTTGCTCGCGGCAAACTGGCGCGAGATCCCGATCATCGCCGACGAGCACGTCGATCCGGCATTCGGCACGGGCGTCGTCAAGGTGACGCCGGCCCACGACTTCAACGACTTCGCTGTCGGGCAGCGGCATCGCCTGCCGATGATCTCGATCCTGGACCTGCACGCCCGGATCAGCGACCAGGCTCCCGCCCGCTACCAGGGCCTGGACCGTTTCGAGGCGCGCACGAAGATCGTCGCCGATCTCGAATCGCTGAACCTGCTCGCTGCCACCGAAGCCCACAAGTTGATGATCCCGCGGTGCGAGCGCACGAACCAGATCGTCGAACCGATGCTCACCGATCAGTGGTTCGTGGCGATGACTCGCGCCGGGGCCGCCGATTCGCCGCTGGCCGGTCAGAGCATCGCGCAGAAGTCGCTCGCCGTGGTCGCCGAGGGACGCATCCGGTTCATCCCGGAGAACTGGACTTCCACCTATGACCACTGGCTCGAAAACATCCAGGACTGGTGCATTTCGCGGCAGCTGTGGTGGGGTCATCAGATCCCGGCCTGGTATCCGGCCGACGCGCACGGCCAGCCGATCCACGATGGGCGGATCTTCGTTGCGCGCGACGAGGCGGCCGCACTGGCCAAGGCGCGCGATGCGGGCTATGCCGGTGAGATCGTGCGCGACATCGACGTGCTCGACACCTGGTTCTCTTCCGCGCTCGTGCCATTCTCGACGCTGGCCGACGCCAGCCGGCCTTTCATCGACGGCAAGCCTAATCTGCGTCCGGCTCTGGCGCAGTATCTGCCCTCGTCGGTACTCGTCACCGGTTTCGACATCATCTTCTTCTGGGTCGCGCGAATGGTGATGATGACCGTCGCCTTCACCGACAAGGTGCCCTTCGACGAGGTCTACGTGCATGCGCTGGTGCGCGATGCCGAAGGGCAGAAGATGTCCAAGTCGAAGGGCAATACGCTGGACCCGATCGACCTGATCGACGGTATCGCGCTGGACGATCTCCTGGCCAAGCGCACAGCGGGACTGATGAACCCGAAGCAGGCGGAGAGCATTCGCAAGCGCACGCGCAAGGAGTTTCCTGGCGGCATCCCGGCGTTCGGCGCCGACGCACTGCGGTTCACGTTCGCGGCGATGGCGACGCCCGGCCGCAACATCAACTTCGACCTCGGCCGCTGCGAGGGCTACCGCAATTTCTGCAACAAGCTCTGGAACGCGACGCGCTTCGTGTTGATGAACTGTGAAGGTCAGGATTGCGGTCTCGATGCGCATGAAGCCGGACAATGCGGGCAGGCCGACGGCAGCACGAAGAACGGCGACGGCAAGTACCTGGTCTTCAGCCAGCCCGACCGCTGGATCACGTCGATGCTGCAACGAGCGGAGGCAGACCTCGACAGGCATCTGCGCGATTACCGCTTCGATCTGGCCGCGCGTACCCTCTACGAGTTCATCTGGAACGAGTTCTGCGACTGGTACCTCGAGATGGCCAAGGTGCAGATCGCCGAGGGCGATGCTGCCCATCGTCGAGCGACTCGCCGTACCTTGCTGCGTACGCTCGAAACCGTCCTGCGTCTTGCGCATCCGACGATGCCGTTCATCACCGAGGCGTTGTGGCAGGCGGTGGCGCCACTGGCCCATCGCTATGGCGAACGCGGCGAGCAGATTCTGACCGGCGCCGAGCTCGCCGCTGCGCGCGCCGAGCAGCGTTACACGATCATGCTGCAACGTTGGCCGCAGGCCGAACCGGGCAAGATCGA
>JBGSTN010000239.1:0-2110 GCA_041736455.1 Burkholderiaceae bacterium
CACGCCCGAGCCGAAGCGCTGGCCGCGCAGTCGGCCAAGCCGGCGCAGACACCAGGCGCCGGCGGTTTCAGCGGACCATTGGGGGAGATCATCAGTGGTGCGCTCGGCGGGCTGTCGGGTCAACGCAGTCGCAACAGCGACACCGTCCTGCAGGCCGTGGCCAAGTCGGCCACGCGCACGATCGGTTCGTCGTTCGGCAAGACCATCGTTCGCGGCGTACTCGGTACCCTCTTCAAGCGCTAGCGCGTTCCGCTTCCGCTTCCCTTTCTCTTTTTCCGTTCCCAGGAGTCATTCGATCATGCCCAAGGCAATTCGCATCAACCAGCCCGGTGGTCCCGAGGTCATGCAGTATCTGGACGTCACGGTCGACAAACCTGGCCCGGGCGAATTGCAGATCGAACATCGGGCAGTCGGCCTGAACTACATCGACGTCTATTTCCGATCGGGCCTGTACCAGCAACCGATGCCGGGCGGTGTCGGGATGGAAGGCGCCGGGGTGGTGACCGCCGTCGGCAAGGGCGTCAAGGATTTCAAGGCCGGGGATCGGGTCGCCTATGCGGGCGGACCACCCGGCGCATATTGCGAAGTTCGCAACATGCCCGCCAGTTTCGTCGTCCCGCTGCCCAGGTCGATCAGTTACGAAACCGCCGCGGCAATGATGCTGCAAGGGATGACCGTCGAGTATCTGTTCCGGCGTACCTACCGGCTGCAGAAGGGCCAGACCATCCTCTTCCATGCTGCGGCCGGCGGCGTCGGACTGATCGCGATGCAGTGGGCGCGGGCGCTCGGCGTCACGGTGATCGGTACGGTCGGCTCCAAGGAAAAGGGCAAGCTCGCTCGCGCCCATGGCTGTTCGCATGTCGTGTACTACAAGGAGGAGGACGTCGCGGCTCGTGTGCGCAAGATCACTGGCGGCGCCATGGTGCCTGTCGTCTACGATTCGGTCGGCAAGGACACTTTCGCCGGTTCGCTCGACAGCCTGCAGAACTTCGGTCTCTTCGTGAGTTTCGGCAATGCCTCGGGGCCGGTACCACCAGTGCCGCTGACCGCCTTGCGGGGTTCGCTCTACCTGACCCGCCCCTCGCTGATGCCGCATATCGCCAACCGGACCACCCTCGAGGAGATGGCCAAGTCGCTGTTCAAGATGGTGAAGTCGGGCAAGATCGAGATCCGGATCGACCAGACCTACCCGCTCGCCGACGCCGGCCGCGCCCATACCGACCTCGAGGGCCGCCGCACGACCGGTTCGACGATACTGATCCCCTGAAGCCGATGTCGGAAGATCGTCTGCCGATCGACGCCGAACGCCGTTTCGCCGGTACCGCGCGGTTGCTCGGCGCGACCGCCTTCGATCATCTGCGCGCGGCGCATGTGATCGTCGTCGGGATCGGCGGCGTCGGTTCATGGGCAGCCGAGGCATTGGCGCGCAGCGGCATCGGCCACCTGACGCTGATCGACATGGACCACGTCGCCGAGTCGAACGTCAACCGGCAGGTCCACGCGCTGACCTCGACGATAGGCGCGGCCAAGGTCGTCGCGATGCGTGACCGGCTGCGCGAGATCACCGATGCACGCATCGACATCGTCGATGACTTCGTGACGGTGGACAACGCGGCCGGCCTCCTCGACGAACATGCCGATTGCATCATCGACGCGATCGACCAGCCAGCGGTCAAGGCCGCGATGATCGCGCTGGCCGTGCGTCGGCGACAGGCAATCATCGTGTGCGGGGCAGCGGGTGCCCGAACGGATCCGTTGCAGCTCACCAGTCGTGACCTCGCCGTCACCGAAGGCGACGCGCTGCTCGCGAGCGTGCGATCGCGGTTGCGCCGGGACTACGGTTTTTCTCGAAATCCCAAGCGCCGATTCGGCGTGCCGGCTTTGCATTCCCGACAACAGGCATTTCATTTGCCCGTCGACGGGGACGTCGTCGCTGATCCGCACCCCGCACCTGGTCCGGTGGTCGTATCCGGCACGGCCGGTGCCGGGAACGAGTCGCCAGGTGACTTGACCGACGCGCCCCTGTCCTGTGCTGGATACGGTTCGATGGCCCCGGTCACAGGCGCGATGGGCTTTGCCGCGGCGGCGATGGCGACCGCCCGTATCGATC
>JBGSTN010000264.1:0-1707 GCA_041736455.1 Burkholderiaceae bacterium
CCGGCGGCCCGGGCACGGCCGGTGAACCCGCGACGTCGATCAGCGCCGGCTTCGACGTCTATGCGGGCTGTCAATCGGTCTATCAAGGGCAGATGATCAGTTTTCACCTGGGCGCTTATGAAGGTGCGCACGGCGTTTCCCATGATGTCCAGGTTCGTATCGTCCGGATCGGCTTGCATGACGAATCGGTCTATGCCGGATCGGCGACGATGACGCGGCAGACGCTGCCCGGAAACGCCTGGATCAATTGCTGCAACTGGCCCGTCGGGCTCGACCTCGCGGTGCCTGCCGACTGGACCAGCGGGTACTACAGGGCAGAATTCACGAACAACACCGGCGTGAAGCGCTACACGACGTTCGTGGTCAAGAACAGTCATCCGAAGGCCGGCGGCACGGTCTTCCAGATTCCGTTCGACACGATGCAGGCCTACAACGGCTGGGGCGGCAAGAGCGCCTATGACTACAACTCGACGAACGGCGTCAAGGCGCAGCGTGTCTCGCTGTTGAGGCCGGCAGAGGGCGCCGAAGGGCCCGACCATATCCTGGGTGTGCCGCAATTCATCAAATGGGCCGAGAAGCAGGGTATCGAACTCGACTACATCACCAGCGCCGACATGCAGCAAGCCGATGTGCTGGCACCGTGGAAGGTTTTCGTGACGGTAGGCCACGACGAATACTGGTCATCAGAAATGCGTGCCGAGCTCGATCGTCATATCGATTCGGGTCGCCATGTGGCGATCTTCTCGGGCAACACCATGTGGTGGCGTACGCAGCGGGTCACCGATGAATGGGGCCGCGCCGAAGGGACCCTGGTGGCGATGCGCGAGTCTGGCACCGCCGGCGCCAACTGGCACGAGTTCGATCCTGAAGCCCGCACCATCGGCGCTCACTTCTTCAAGGGCGGTTTCCTGAACAAGTATTCAGGCTCTGCGCTGGCCAATCTGCCCTACAAGGTCCATCGCCCGGGTCATTGGTCGCTGGCTGGCACCGGGTTCGTCGCGGGCAGTACGTTCGGCTCCGACGTCGCCACCGAAAGCGGCATCAGGTTGAGCATCCATGCCTACGAGAGCGACGGACTCGACTTCACCTACGGTGCCGACGGGTTGCCGGTGCCCACCGGCAACGATGGTGCGCCGATGAATACCGAGATCATCGCGTCGACGCAATTGCCTACCGCGACGCCCGCCGAGAATGGCTGGGATGTGCCGGCAACCAAGGGTATTCCGTTCGGCAATCCGCATCGGAACCTGAACGGTGCCGCGGGCGGCTGGGCAACGATGACGAGTTTCGTGCGCAATGGCGGCATCGTGTTCAACATCGGCACGACCGACTATTACAAGGCACTGCCGCCGTGCACGAATGGACCGCAGTCGCCGATCTGCAAGATCGCGAAGAACGTGATCGACCACATGCAGGCGAACTGAAAGAAAGGCCTCTGCATCACTGAGGGGCCTCGATTTCAGGGTGGGGTGGTGGCGGATCAGGGACTCGAACCCCGGACCTGCGGATTATGATTCCGTCGCTCTAACCAACTGAGCTAATCCGCCAGCAGGCAGGATCTTAGCGACGCGGGCTTCGCCTGTCAAAGTGCCCGGGTCGACCGGTCCGGCTCATGGTCCATGCCGATGCAACGGCAGGCGCAGCACGAGGCTGGCGCCGCATCCCTTGCCTCGCCAGTCTGGCCAGGCCGCACCGTCACCGATCGTG
>JBGSTN010000284.1:0-7998 GCA_041736455.1 Burkholderiaceae bacterium
GCTGCCGCTCGAGGACGAAGGCGTGCATGTGCATTGTTCGACGCAACATCCGAGCGAGATGCAGCTGCTGGTGGCGCACGCGCTGGGCCGCGATGCGCATCGCGTGCGAGTCGAGTGCCGGCGCATGGGCGGCGCATTCGGTGGCAAGGAGTCGCAGTCGGCATTGTTCGCCTGTGCAGCGGCCATTGCGGCGACGCGTCTCGGTCGCCCGGTCAAGCTGCGCATCGATCGCGACGACGATTTCATGATCACGGGCCGGCGCCATTGCTTCTGGTACGAGTTCGACGCCGGCTACGACAAGGACGGTCGCGTGCTGGGCCTCGAGGTCACACTCGTGTCGCGAGCCGGGCATTCGACCGATCTGTCCGCGCCGGTGATGACGCGCGCACTGTGTCACATCGACAATTGCTACTGGCTGCCCGAGGTCGCACTGCACGGCTTCTGCGCACGGACCAACACACAATCGAACACCGCCTTCCGCGGTTTTGGCGGACCGCAAGGCGCGATCCTCATCGAATACCTGCTCGATACGATCGCGCACCGGCTGCAACTCGATCCGCTCGCCGTGCGCCGTGCGAACTTCTATGGCCTCGATCAACGCAATGTCACGCCCTATGGCCAGATCGTCGAGGACAACGTGATCGCAGCGCTGGTCGACGATCTCGAGTCGACCAGCGAATACAGCGCGCGCCGCGAAGCAATCCGTGCGGCCAATGCCGCCAGCCCGCTGCTCAAGCGGGGTATCGCACTCACGCCGGTGAAGTTCGGCATCGCGTTCAACCTGAAGCATCTGAACCAGGCCGGCGCGCTCGTGCATGTCTATACCGACGGATCGATCCTGGTCAATCACGGCGGCACCGAGATGGGCCAGGGCCTGAACACCAAGGTGGCCCAGGTCGTCGCGCATGAACTCGGCGTCGGTTTCGAGCGCGTGCGCGTGACCTCCACCGATACGCAGAAGGTCGCCAACACGTCGGCGACCGCGGCTTCCACCGGTTCGGACCTCAATGGCATGGCGGCCCGCAACGCCGCGCGGCGGATCCGTGACCGGCTCGCGACTCTGGCCATTGCGCGCCACGGCGGCAATGCGAGTATCCGCGCCGACGACGTTCGCTTCGCCAACGACCGCGTCTTCATCGGCGACACGACCATGTCGTTCAATGAACTGGTGGCTGCGGCATACATCGAGCGCATCCAGCTCTGGTCCGACGGCTTCTACGCCACGCCGGGCCTGCACTGGGACCAGAAAGCGATGCGCGGCAAACCGTTCCACTACTTCGCCTACGGCGCGGCGGTATCGGAAGTGGTGATCGATACGCTGACCGGCGAATGGCGACTGCTGCGCGCCGACCTGCTCTACGATGTCGGCCGTTCGCTGAACCCTGCGATCGACATCGGCCAGGTCGAGGGGGCGTACATCCAGGGGATGGGCTGGTTGACCAATGAAGAACTGGTCTGGCACCCGAAGACCGGCGTGCTGATGACGCATGCGCCGTCGACCTACAAGATTCCCACCGCCAACGACTGTCCGGCCGAATTCCACACGCGGCTCTGGCCTCATCCGAACAGCGCCGACAGCATCCATCGCAGCAAAGCCGCCGGCGAGCCGCCGCTGTTGATGTCGTTCAGCGTGTTCTTCGCGATTCGTGATGCGATCGCTGCGGTGGCGCCAAAAGGCATCGCGCCACCGCTGCGCGCGCCGGCGACGAGCGAAGCGATACTGGATGCGATCGATGCGGTGCGGAGCGCCGGTGAAGCCGACTGATTGAGGAGACCAGCACCGTTGGGATGGCCTTGAAGTCGGTCCAGCGCGGCCCGAACGCGCTGATCCGTCATGCGACCGACTTCACCAGCGCGCCGGAACTCGTCGGCCGGCTGCATTGCACGGACGCACCGCCCGGTCAGTTGGACGTGCTGCTTCACTGGTTGAGCGCGAAAGCGAGCGCGAGTGCGACGCAGTGAACCGTCGCAGGGGAAAGCCGTCGCATAGGTCCTAGACCGTCGGAACCGTCCCGCCGTCAATCAGGTGCTCCGACCCTGAAATCGAACCCGCCCGTGGCGATACCAGAAAGGTGATGAGATCAGCGACTTCGTGCGGCTTGGCCGGCCGGCCGAGCGGAATGCCGCCGAGCGATTGCATGATTAGCTGTTTGCCGCCCTCGTAGTCCGTTCCGGCCTGGCCTGCCAGTCGCTCGGCCAGCGCAACAGAGGCCTCGGTCTCCACCCACCCGGGAGAGACGCGAAGCACGCGCACGCCCTTCGGCGTGACCTCCTTTGACAATGCCTTGCTGTAGGTGGACAACGCCGCCTTCGCGGCCGCATAGGCGGTCGTCGATTCCGGCAGCGGCAGCAGGCGTTGAATCGAGCTGACGTGGACGATGACGCCCGAGCCCTGGGCGAGCATCGCGGGCAGCAGGGCACGGTCGAGCCGGACCGCCGGCATGAGGTTCTGGTTCAGCTCGTCGAACCACCGCGCATCGTCCAACGCCGCGAAGCCGCCGCCCGGCGCACTCGAACCGCCGAACACATTGACGAGGATGTCGACGCCACCCCAACGCTCGAGCGCCGAACGTGCCACCTCGGCGGCACCCTCGGCCGTCGAGAGATCGGCAGCGACATAGACCACGTCTTCTATCGAGTGCGCGGGCGCAGAGCGCGCAGTGGCCATGACCTGCACACCGGCGGCGTGCAGACCCTGAACGACTGCCGCGCCAACGCCCTTGGTACCGCCCGTGACCAGCGCCCGCCGGCCTTTCAATTGCAGATCGAAGCTCATGCCGTGATCTCCAGTGATGCGATCAGGCCGCGTTCGAGGCGAAAGCGATACTGGAGATCGACCGTGCCGCCAGGGAAATTGCCTGTCACACGGCTGCGGACGACCTGCAGATTTCCCTGCTGGTCCAGCGCGAATGGTTCGACCGTGTAGGTGAAGGCGGCCGACGCTGCAGCCTTCCATGCCTTGATAGCGTCCCCGCCGGTGTATGCGTGGCCTTCATCCGTCACCGTCGCTTCTGCCGTGAAGCATCGGGCAACGGCGTCAGGATCTCGCTTGTCGGCGGCGAAGTAGGCGGCAATCGGCTCGGGAAGGATCAACGGGTTCATGGTGAAGACTCCTGGGTAATTGAGTCGTCAGAATGCGCGCCCCGTAGAGATTAGAGAATCGCCTAGAATCTGCATGAGTCATGTAGCAGGTGATACAGAATGAGAGGGTCGGAATTCGCGGAGCTGAAGGCCTTTGCCGCAGTCGTCGAGCGGGCAAGCTTTGCGCGTGCAGCGGAGCATCTGGGGCTGTCGCCTTCGGCGCTCAGCCAGACCATCCGCCAGCTCGAAACCCGGCTTGGCACGCGGCTGCTCAACCGGACCACGCGCAGCGTCGCGCCGACCGTCACAGGGGCGAAGATGTACGCGCGAATCGCGCCGCTGTTCCGGGAAATGGCCGAAGCGGTTGATGAAGCCATGGGGACGACCGGGCAGACGCGCGGCACGTTGCGCATCAACACGCTGTTGATGGCCGCCCGGCAGGTCATCGCACCTCGGCTGGGTCGGTTTCATCGCGCACACCCGGACGTGACCCTGGACATCGTGGTCGACGATGGCTTGAGCGACATCGTCGCCGGCCGCTTCGACGCCGGCATCCGCGTCGGCGCACGGCTGGAAAAAGACATGATCGCCGTTCGCCTGACGCCGGACGTGAAGATGGTCGCCGTGGCATCGCCGGAATACCTGGCGAACCGGGGCATGCCGCAGACGCCGGCCGACCTGCACGGGCATGCCTGCATCAACTGGCGACTCCAGGGCGTTGGACGTGCCTACCGCTGGGAGTTCGAGAAGAAGGGCAAGCGGATCGACATCGCGGTGGAAGGACCCTTGGTCGCGAATCATTCGGACATCGGCGTTGCCGCAGCCTTGCAGGGCCTGGGTGTCGCCTACGCGTTCGACCGCGAGCATGTCGACAAGCATCTCGACCGAGGGCAACTGGTGCAGGTCCTCGCCGATTGGTCGATCACCCGGCCGGGGTTGTTCCTGTATCACCCGAGTCGACGTCACTTTCCAGCGGTACTGCGCGCTTTCATCGACTGCCTGATGGACAAGGACCTGAGCAGTGACGAGCGCAGGCCGTCAATTTGTCGGTAGTAGGCCTGCAGCGCGCCGGAACCGGAAGCGACGAGGGACCGGGCGCGGTACTCATGCCGAACGTTTCGGGATCTGGCCGACCTGACTGACAATGGATAGAGCGCGCTCGAATTCATCGCGGTGCCGCACCCGCAGGGCTTCCCCTTCGACAAGCCCCAAGGCGTAGGAATGATCTCCAGACGCGACCTCGGCAGCGGCTCGCCCGGCATAAGCATCCTGGAAACCTTCGAGCCAGCGTTTGGAGTCAATCGCGAGTGGCATCGGGAACTCCGGGCAAGTCTTGACGCAACCCATTATCGTGCAAAGCAGGTTGTACGGGTAAAGTCACAACCCTGATACGCGGCCGCCTTGATGATCGCCATCAATTCGCCCTGCAGGGAACAGTGGTTTGCCGACGCGTGCAGGACCAAGGTCCCGGCAAGTGACTCGCGATCTTTCTTGATCGACTGGTTGACCGGCATGATGACTTCAAAGAGAAACCGCCCTTCCCGCCTGGCTCCATTAATTTGCCGCCATCGATTCGCACGGCTCGACAGTGATGGCCAGGAGTGGTTTCACACATCAGACAGACAAGTTGCGCCCGAAGCCCATTGGAACCTGCGATGCCCGAAAGCCCCACCGAAAACTGCGCTTCCTGCGGCGTCGTGCCGCGACCGTACGATTCAATCGTCTACGGCAGTAGCGACGGCCCCTCCCGGCTGCTTTGCGGACGCTGCTTCAACCTCGAGGTGGCGCATCGCAGTGGGTTGATCGATTTCGAGCATATCGATTTCGAGCCGGTGACGATGAGTGATGTCAGTGGTTGCGCGCATGTCTTCGAGATGCGCACGCGATTGTTCGGTGATGGCATCCTGATCGACGCCATCGAGTCGAGCGACGACGACCGGTCAGAGGGCTATTCGTTCCGCATCATCGGTGACGAGAAAGGCGACTTGTTCGAGCTCTTCGGCAAGCTCGTCGGCAAGATGCGCAGAGCGCTCGCGCAATCGCACCTCGAGGCAGACGCCTATGGACTGCAGATCCGCGAGCCCGGTATCGTGCGTGGCAGGATCGAATGCGATCTCTCGGGCGGGACGGAACTGCCGATGGTCGTCATCGACGGCCGAAACGTATCCTGGGAAACTTTCGGGCACATGATCACGACGTACCAGGGTTTCCAGTTCAAGCTCGAGATTCGCGATCTCAGCGACGAGATCTGAACATCGAGCGAGAACACGTCGATGCGATTTCAACCACACCTTCTCATCCAACCGACTTTGCGGAAGCGCGACCGGTGCGACGCCCTGCCCTTCGAGGCGAGGCGTCTTCGACTGGCGACCAGCACGAACGAGCAACGACGCACGCCGTTGTGAATCCAGCCGGGCCTGAAGTCCTGTGAGTGGCCATTGGAAAGCACGTTCCGATGCCGCGTACGGCCTGAAGTATTGCGGGCTCTTCTCTTGCAATCTGCCCATGTCGGCGTATAGTGAGCCACATGGTTCAGTATATGGGCATGCACCTCGACGCTTCCTTTGCCGCGCTCTCTGACGCCACCCGACGTGGCGTTCTGGAGCAACTGGGGCGCGCTGACGCTTCCATTTCAGACCTGGCCGAGTCGTTCCGCATGACGCTCACGGGCATGAAGAAGCACGTCGCCGTCCTGGAGAAGGTGGGGCTCGTCACCACGGAGAAGGTCGGGCGCGTGCGGACCTGCAGGCTTGGCCCGCGTCGACTGGACGAAGAGGCGATGTGGATCGATAGGTACCGCCAGCTCTGGGACTCACGCTTCGACGCGTTGGACCAGGTCGTCGAGGAATTGAAACGCAAGGAGAGAGTCGATGGACGCAGGAAGTAGCAATCAGCCAAGCCCCACGGCGAGTCGAACGTCGGTGGAGCGGAAGTCAGACCGTGAGCTCGTCGTCACGCGAACCATCAATGCGCCGCCGCGCATCGTGTTCGAGGCGTGGACCAAGGCCGAGCTGTTCCAGCGTTGGTGGGTGCCGAAGTCGTTCGGCCTGACGCTGCTCTCCTGCGAGCTCGATGTTCGCGTGGGCGGCGCATACCGCCTCGTGTTCCGCCACCCGGCAAGCCAGGAGCCCATGGCATTCCATGGCAGATACCTCGCAGTGGTACCGTCCTCGCGGCTTGTCTGGACCAATGATGAAGCGGGCGACAACGGGCAGGTCACCACGGTCACGTTCGAGGAAAGGGCTGGCAAGACGCTGCTCGTCATGCACGACCTCTATCCCTCGAAGGAGGCACTCGACGAAGGCGCCGGGAGCACCGACGGGATCGACGAGACGTTCAACCAACTCGACGAGCTTCTCGCATCACCGCTCAAGCCTGACGCCGCGATCGGGTGAGACGTCGCCGCTGATCTACGTCGTCGAGAACGACCCGGTCCTCGGCGACCGCATCATCGAGGCGTTGGACGCAATGCCGACTACTGAATTCGCCATTTCGCCGCTGGTGAAGTTGGAATGTCTCGTCAAGCCGTTACGGTCGGGCGATCTCGTTCTGCAGCGTCGATACGAGGCAGCGCTGGCGGCACTGTCGTTGCTCGCGATGGACGAGCCGGTCTTCGTCGCAGCCGCTCATCTGCGGGCCCGCTTCGGACTTCGAACACCGGACGCTCTCCATCTTGCGTGTGCTCAGCACCATGAATGTACGGCGTTGTGGACGAACGACGATCGGCTCGCCCAGGCGAGCCGAGGGCTCGCGAAAAGTGTCACCGCGTGACCGTGCGCCATTCGTTATGCGAACGGCGTACGGCAATGAATGGATGTTCACGCAAACAGCGGTTGTCGGTTCAGAGCAGAGTCGGGCGCTGATGCGTAGCTCGAACATTAGGGCGAAGTGTCATTGCGCGGCCATCCCGTTCGAGATCCCGCGCAGACCCACCGTACCTACCCGGTGAAATTGTTCGTATTGCCGGCAGATGTCAACCACTGTTCGCGTACGACAAACGCCGCACGGTTTTCTTTCTCTCCAATGAGATCGATATCGAAAGCTACAAATGGGTAGGTGGATGAAACACCCGTTCGCGTCGCCGCCGACGCCGTACGGATCTTCGAGACCAAGGCCAGGAGCCTGCTTGCCCAGGCCGACGCTCAGCGCGCCTTGTCGTCAACGCTCGCAGGCCATGGTGGGTTCAGGCCAGTGGCGGATTTCGCGGTACACGTGGTATTGCTTCGGTCTTCTGCAGCCAAGGTTGTGCTGAATCGCACCAGATGTTGACTTCCGGCTGCAGCCACGATGTGTCGTCCAGCGTTCCCGCCTTGACCCAGTCCATCGTCGGCGTCGCACCAACTTCCGAGAATATCGGTGACCCGCACTTGGAACAGAATCTGCGCAGTACCGGCAGGCCGCTTTCTCCGCGATCCTGGTATGTGTCCGGCGGCGCGCCCTCCATGACGAGCGAACCTTTTGGCACTGCGACGATGATCGAGAACGCCGTGCCGGTCTGTCGCTGGCAGTTCTTGCAGTTGCAGATCGCGGTCATCAGTGGCGCAGAATCCGAACGGTATCGGACGGCTCCGCAAAGGCATCCACCTTGAATGGTTGGCATCGTTGTCTCCATGATTAAAGTTTGGTAGTGCCGAACGAGACCTCTTCATCGTGGCGTGAGCGGCCTTGGCTGGCACCGCTCGCAACCCACTTGCATCGGTCTGCGTCCACTGTACGACTAAGCCTGACGGCGGTAAACAACCAAGGGCGATGGCGATACTCGCGGGGATGCTCACGCACCCCCACTAGCGGCCGTCGCAAGGAGAGCACTTCGGCGCCAGCTGTCTGCCTGATGCCGCGATACGCCGATCAGACGGTCGAGCAGCGCGTGGCGGCGAGCCCAAGGGTGGGTAGCGGGCACGGCGAAGCTGTAGGTCA
>JBGSTN010000299.1:0-3795 GCA_041736455.1 Burkholderiaceae bacterium
GTTCCGCGCGTGCGCGTGGCGCCAGCAGGTCGGCCCAGCCGGTCGGACTGACCAGCGTGATCAGGTCCGGGGCCGGCTCGGGCAATGTCTGGTGCCAGCGTGGTGCCGAAACATCGGGTTCGATCAGGAACCAGTAGAAACCATGGCCCGGCAGCGTGACGAGGTATGGTCGTTCGCCGATCGGCGGAAACGCGCTATGCCCCATCAGTTCGACCAGGATGCTGTCCCGGTAACCCGAAAGATCGAGCTCGACTGCCTGTGCATGCCGCGACAGGTTCACGACACAGAGCAGCGTCTCGTTTTCATGGGTACGCAGATACGCAAGCACCTTGCGGTTGCCCGGATACAGGAACCGCAAGTCCCCGCGACCGAAGGCCTTATGCGCCTGGCGAACCGCGATCAGGCGTCGCATCCAGTTCAGCAGCGACGCCGGATTGCCCAGCTGCGACTCGACGTTCACTCCCTGGTAGCCGTACTGCGGATCCATCAGCGCAGGCAGGTAGGTCCGCTGCGGATCGACACGACTGAAGCCGCCATTGCGATCCGGCGACCATTGCATCGGCGTGCGTACCCCGTCGCGATCACCCAGGTAGACGTTGTCTCCCATGCCGATCTCGTCGCCGTAATAAAGCACAGGTGTGCCAGGCATCGACAACAGCATCGAATTCATCAATTCGATCTTGCGCCGATCGTTGCCCATCAGCGGCGCAAGGCGACGTCGGATCCCGAGATTGATGCGCATGCGACGATCGGCCGCATAAGCCTCCCACAGATAGTCGCGTTCGTCTTCAGTCACCATCTCCAGCGTCAATTCGTCGTGATTGCGCAGGAAAATCGCCCACTGGCAGTTCTCGGGGATCGGCGGCGTCTGCCGCATGATGTCGGTGATCGGATGCCGGTCCTCGCGCGCAAGGCTCAGATACATTCGCGGCATCAGCGGGAAATGGAATGCCATGTGGCATTCGTCGCCCTCGCCAAAATAGGCCTGGGTGTCTTCCGGCCATTGATTGGCTTCGGCGAGCAGCAGCCTGTCGGGATAACGCGCATCGACCTCGGCGCGAATGCGCCGCAGGACCGCGTGCGTCTCCGGCAGGTTCTCGCAGTTCGTTCCCTCACGCTCAATCAGATAAGGCACTGCGTCGAGTCGCACGCCATCAACGCCCATCTGCAGCCAGAAGTTCATCACCGAGATCACCGCCTCCAGCACGCGCGGATTGTCGTAGTTCAGATCCGGCTGGTGACTGTAGAAGCGATGCCAGTAATAGGCCCTCGCGACCGGGTCCCAGGTCCAGTTCGATGTCTCGGTGTCGAGAAAGATGATGCGAGAGCCGCGATAGCCTTGGTCGTTGTCGGACCAGACATAGAAGTCCCGCGCTGCGGAGCCGGGCGGCGAGTTTCGCGCGCGCTGGAACCAGGCGTGCTGATCCGACGTGTGATTGACGACGAGCTCGGTGATCACGCGCAGCCCCCGCTTGTGCGCCTCGCGAATGAAGCGGCGCACGTCGCCCATGCTGCCATACGAAGCATTGACTGCCCGATAGTCCTGAATGTCGTAGCCGTCGTCACGTAGCGGAGACGGATAGAAGGGCAGCAACCAGATCGCGGTTACACCGAGGTCGCGGATGTAGTCGAGACGGGCAATCAACCCGGCGAAGTCCCCGATGCCGTCGTTGTTGCTGTCGAAGAAGGCCTTGACATGCGTCTGATAGATGACCGCGTCCTTGTACCATTGCGGATCGGAGACGATGCCGTCCGACGACGGCGCAAATGGGCCTTGCGCCGGCATCGCCTGCGCCTCGGGCATTGCCTGGGAATCTCTGCCCACATTCAGTACGGTCATTTTCTCGCGGCTCCCGTTTTCTCTATGCGTTCGTTGACTTCGCGGCTCACCGTGACCGTGCTCTCCCGCTCCACCGTCACCATGTCCGTGGATCGTGCAGACGCCAGATCCGGAACGGCGACTCGTCGGGATCGAGCCGGACGAACTGTTGTTTGCCGTACCAGCGGAAGGCGTGACCATCGACCAGATCATCGACCGCCACGTGGCCGTGATCCGGCAGGCCGAACCGCCAGAGCGGCACTTCGACGTCACAGCCGTGCGGATGATGCGGATCGAGATTGACGACGATGAACAGCACGTCGTCGCATTCGTCGGTCCATTTCGAATAGGCGAGCATCGCGTCGTGCTGCGCGGAATGGAATTCGAGATTGCGGAACTGCCACAAGGCCGGATGCTCTCGCCTGATCCGATTCAGGCTCGCGATATCGTCGCGGATGTGGCCGGGCGCATTCCAGTCACGTGCACGCAACTGGTATTTTTCGGAGTCGAGATACTCCTCTTTCCCGGGTATTGCGGCCGCTTCGCAGAGCTCGTAGCCGGCCAGCATTCCCCATGATGTACCGAGCGTTGCAGCAAGTGCTGCACGCAGCCGGAATCCGGCTCGCCCGCTCGATTGCAGGAAGAACGGATTGATATCCGGTGTATTGACGAAGAAGTTCGGGCGCATCGTCTCCAGCAATGTGCCGCTGGTCAATTCGCGCAGGTAATCGGTCAACTCCTGCTTGTCGTTGCGCCACGTGAAGTAGCTGTACGACTGCGTGAATCCGAGCTTCGCCAGGTAAGCCATCACCTTGGGGCGCGTGAACGCTTCGGCCAGGAAGATCGCGTCAGGATGGCGTGTGCGCACCTCGCCGATCATCCATTCCCAGAATGGATAGGGCTTCGTGTGGGGATTGTCGACACGAAAGATGCGCACACCGTGCATGCACCAGAACAGCACGATATCGCGCAGCGCCTGCCAAAGCGAAGGAATCGCACGCTCGCCGTAGAACGCGACATTGCTGATGTCTTCGTACTTCTTCGGCGGATTTTCCGCGAAACGCAGGCTACCGTCGGGGCGCCACTCGAACCATTCCGGATGAGAGCGGATCCAGGGATGATCGGGCGAGCACTGGATCGCGAAATCCAGCGCCAACTCGATCCCGTGTTCGTGCGCCTCGGCGACCAGCTTCGCGAAATCGTCGAAGTCGCCAAGTTCCTCGTGCAAGGCATCATGACCGCCGGCCTCGCTGCCGATCGCATACGGACTGCCCGGGTCGTCCGGCCCGGCGCCCACGACGTTGTTGCGCCCTTTGCGATTGGCAGCGCCGATCGGATGCACGGGCGGCATGTACAGCACATCGAAGCCGAGCTCCCGAATGTAGGGCAGGCGCGAACGGACGTCCGCGAAATTGCCATGCCGCCGCTCATCGTCGGATGCGGAGCGCGGAAACAGTTCGTACCAGGCACCGAACCGGGCCCGCGGACGATCGACGATCAGAGGCAATGTCGCGCTTTCGTTCGGGTTCTCCCGCGGGCCCAGGGTGGCCATCGCGGCGCGGACGTCCACATGTCCCAATGCATGCAACTTCTGCGCTTCGCTGCGCGCCACAGTCAGCGCACCGAGTGCCTGTTCGAGCATCGGTTGCATCGGCGAGGCCTTTGCCGCGGCCGCGCGCTCGACCAGATGGCGGCCTTCGCGCAACTCCAGCGCGATGGGCACACCGGCCACCTGCTTTTTGGTGATTTCGTTCCACCAGCCCGCGAAAGGATCCCGCCACGCGACGACACGATATTCATGGTCGCCCATATGGGTCAATCGCGCGGCACCGAGCCAGCGATCGTTGCCGAGCTGACTCATCGGAAAGGTCTGCCAATCGCGCTCGCCGACACGCCGCAGTTCGACTGCGGCGCCAAGTACATCGTGGCCATCGGAGAAAATGTCCGCTTCGATCTCGAACAGATCGTCGGGGGTG
>JBGSTN010000309.1:0-15067 GCA_041736455.1 Burkholderiaceae bacterium
GGACCGTTTCCCGCCTGCGAAGGCCGCCCCGCATGCATGCGGCGCGGCGCGGCGCAGTCGCTCCAGGGGAAGCGTCATTTCCAGGCCGCGCACTTGCTGTCGGCCTTGGTCGTCCAGGCCGCTTCGCCTTTCAGCGTTTCGATCACGTTGTAGTAGTCCCACGGCTCGGTACTCTTGTCCGGCGACTTGACCTGCATCAGGTACATGTCGTGAACCATGCGACCATCGGCACGAATGAAACCGCCCTTGGCGAACATGTCGTTGATCGGGGTCTTGCGCATCTGCTCGAGGACCTTGTCGGGATCGTCGGTGCCGATCGCCTTGACGGCCTGCAGGTAGTTCAGTGCCGCCGAGTAGTCGCCCGCCTGCACCGATGAAGGCATGCGCTTGAACTTCTCGAAGAAGCGTCGCGCCCACGCTCGTGTTTCGGCGTTCTGGTTCCAATACCAGCTGTCGGTCAGGTACATGCCCTGCGTGGTCTTCAAACCGAGGGAATGGATGTCGTTGATGAAGACGAGCAGGCCGGCCAGCTTCATGGTCTTGGTCACGCCGAACTCGTTGGCGGCCTTGATCGTGTTGATCGTGTCCCCGCCTGCGTTGGCCATGCCGAGGATCTGGGCCTTGCTGCTCTGGGCCTGCAGCAGGAACGACGAGAAGTCGCTGGCCGACAGCGGGTGCTTGACAGTGCCGACGACCGTGCCGCCTGCCGCCTTGACGACGGTCGACACGTCGGCCTGGAGCGCAGCACCGAAGGCATAGTCGGCCTGCAGGAAGAACCATGACTTGCCACCCTGGTTCACCACGGCATTGCCGGTTCCCTTGGCGAGCGCCACCGTGTCGTAAGCCCAATGCACGGTGTAGGGGTTGCACTGGTCGTTGGTCAACGCCGAAGTCGCCGCGCCGACGACCAGGAACGGTTTCTTCTTCTCGGCGGCGACCTTGGCCATCGCGAGCGCCGTGCCGGAATTCGTGCCCCCGACCAGCATGTCGAGGCCCTGCGTATCGAACCACTCGCGGGCCTTCGCCGCGGCGATATCGGCCTTGTTCTGGTGCTCGGCCGACAGCACTTCGATCTTCTTGCCGTTGATGTTGCCGCCGACGTCGGCGACCGCCATGCGCAGCGCTTCCACGCCGCCGGCGCCGTCGATATCGCCATAGACGCCCGCCATGTCGGTGATGATGCCGATCTTGATGACGTCGTCCGAGATCTGGGCATGAGCCGGCGCGATGCCCAGCATCGCGGTGACCGCCAGCGTGCAGGCGGCGGAGAGTTTGTTCAGTTTCATCGCATTACTCCTTCTGTTGACTTGGGGCGAAGATCGGGACGACCCGAATCTAGACGCCGAGGTACTCGTGGAGACTGTCCAGGCGCGAGGGCAATTCCGCCTGGGTGAATGCCTGGATCACCTGGCCATGCTCCATGACCAGGAACCGATCGGCCAACGGTGCCGCGAAGCGGAAGTTCTGTTCCACCATCACGATCGTGTAGCCGTTGTTGCGCAGCGTGTGCACCATCGCCGCGAGCTTCTCGACGATCACCGGCGCCAGCCCTTCGGACATTTCGTCGAGCAGCAGCAGACGCGCGCCGGTGCGCAGGATGCGCGCCACCGCCAGCATCTGTTGCTCGCCCCCGGACAATCGCGTGCCCTGGCTCTGCGCGCGCTCCTCCAGGTTCGGGAACATCGTGTAGATCTGTTGCAGTGTCATGCCGCCGTCGGCGAGCACGGGCGGCAGCATCAGGTTCTCTTCGCACGACAGGCTCGAAAAGACGCCGCGCTCTTCGGGGCAATAGCCCAGCCCGAGGCGAGCGATGCGGTGCGTGGACATGCCGACCGTTTCGGTGCCGTGTACCTTGATCGAACCCTTGCGACTGCCGATCAGGCCCATGATCGCCCGCAGGGTGCTGGTACGCCCGGCGCCATTGCGACCCAGTAGCGTGACCACTTCGCCTTCGTCGACGTGCAGATTCACCCCGTGCAGCACATGCGACTCGCCATACCAGCCATGCAGGTCGGCGATCTCGAGATAACGCTTGCCGGAAGCCATCAGTGCGCACCCTTGAGTTCGGTCTGGGTGCTGCCCATGTAGGCTTCGATCACCGCCGGATTCTTCGAGACCTGCTCGTAGCTGCCCTCGGCCAGCGTCGCGCCCCGCTGCAATACCGTGATCGTGTCGGCGATGCTCGCCACCACGCTCATGTTGTGCTCGACCATCAGGACGGTGCGATTGGCGGCAACCTTCTTGATCAGTTGCCGGATCCGGTCGACATCTTCCAGGCCCATGCCCTGGGTGGGTTCGTCGAGCAGCATCAGCGTCGGGTTCATCGCCAGTGTCGTCGCGATCTCCAGCGCCCGTTTGCGGCCGTAGCTGAGTTCGACCGCGGTAAGCGAGGCGTATGTCTCGAGATCGACCTCGCGCAGCAACTCGAGCGCCTGGGGATTCAACCGGTCCAGGGACTTCTCCGATCGCCAGAACTGGAAGGAATTCTGCAGCTGCCGCTGCAACGCCACGCGCACGTTCTCCAGCACCGTCAGGTGCGGAAAAACGGACGAGATCTGGAACGAGCGGATCACGCCACGACGGGCGATATGCGCCGACGACTCCGACGTGATGTCGCGCCCGTCGAACAGGATCTGCCCGGATGTCGGGGTCAGGAACTTGGTCAGGAGATTGAAGCACGTGGTCTTGCCAGCGCCATTCGGACCGATCAGTGCATGAATGCTTCCGCGCCGGACGCGCAGGTCCACCTTGTTGACCGCGACGAATCCCTTGAACTCTTTCGTCAGTGCGCGCGTCTCTAGGATTATGTCTGTCGTCATCGATCGAGTAAGGTGAGGCCGCCACGCGCCCATCGCCGGCGAGTTCGCGACGATTGGATCCGGCAAGCCGCCGACCTCCGATTTTGCAGAACTGTCGTTCAGAAAGGCCGGTTCGGACCCCTGTTCGCCCTGATTGAATCGCCGATCCTCCAGCCGAACCGGTCGTTTGCAGCTCATGCGTTCTACCGCACCGGTGCAATCCAAGAGGTTAGCACAGGGCTTGCGGTCGCGAATCCGAAGGCTCCAGAGTCCCCATGTACCCCTGCAGCAGGCATCCGGCGGTTCGGGACGGACGCCCCTGCGCGGACCGCTTGCCCACCTTGCCGACCCATCGGTGCGGTCGCCTTGCCTGGCTCATGGCGTGAGCGGCGGCCGGTCGGTTCGCAAACCGGAACCGACGGTGAATTAGAACGCTGACGATTTCGTCCGCTGATGAATTCGACCACTGATGAATTCGTCCACTGAACGATCCGATCGCCGAAGCACTCGCTCGTCGAACTAGCAGGAATTCGACGTCCGGCATGAGCGCGTCGAGGAAACCCTCTTCGTCTCGCAGCGTCATGCACGAGCAGTGCGATGAATCGATTGGCGAGTGCAATGATCGAACATTCGATCCATGAGGTCGATCGCAAGCGATCGGGAGGTATCGGGATTGCTCACTCGATCGCGATGACAAGGCCGTTGGCAACGACGCGATCTCATGCCGAGCATCTCTGCAACCAAGCATCGACGTCGTCGAATCCGAAGCGAAGATCTTCTTCGACGCGATAAGTCCGGATGTCGATTCCCCGTCGAGCTTCCTCATCGATTGCTGCAAGGATTCGCGCCGGCTTCCTGCGATCCGCATGCATCGCATTGCGACGGATCGGGCGTTTCTCGTGCCTTCGATTTCAACAATCTCGAGGTGATCGCTCGAGGTCAATTCGAGTCTCGACGTTCACGAATCGTTCATAGAAATGCCAGGAGTCGTTCATGTTCCCAGGACAGTAATCGGCGATCGGCAATGGACATTGTTTGCGTCGACGATCAGCCGCTGCGTGAGTTCATCAAGCACGGAACGACGTGTTCGATGATGAACATTCAATGAACATTCGAACGTGCTTCATGCAGCAGAAAAAATGTCATTCCCGTTCGTTGACAATCGATGTTTCGATGGCCTACTCTCGCGTCGACGGTCGGCTCTCGATGCAACATGCGATGCCTGTTCGTTTTCGTTCTGTCTGCTTCCCATTCGTACCATTCTCGGCGGACGCGAATCAGATCGAAGTCCGACGAGACGAGATGTTCGGTCGATGAAGACGTTGCATCCGGATCCAAACACGGGCAGCAGTTCGATTCGAAGTTGCAGTGGCGTGACGGTCGCCAGGTTGAAGACTCAAATCACAAGGAGAGACATGCTGGCACTCCGCTCGATCGCTTGCGCGGAACGGATCTTCGTTCCGTTGCGACGGTCACGGAGTCGAATGATCGATTTCTCGCAACGACTCAGCAATCAGTCTGTCGGAGCGTTCCCGGGCCTCTCGCGTTGAACACGTCTCGCGTCGTGTCTCGTCCCTGCTTCAGGGAGTCCATCCGATCCTCTTGTCCTGTCATGGTCCTCGTGCGATGAACTCGACGTACATCGCCAACCGGCCGACGGGGCCGTATCTCATCCAGGAGACATCAGTGTCGAAGTTGATAGCCTTGAGTTGCGCCGCTGCGGTGAGCGCGGCCACGTTGCCCGCCTGGGCAAAGATGGAGAACTACACGCCCGTCACCGCTGAACGACTTGCGAATCCCGAGCCGGAGAACTGGTTGCTGCAGAAGGGCAACTACGCCGGATGGATGTACAGCAAGCTCGATCAGATCAACACGAAGAACGTCAAGAAGCTGGTCCCGGTATGGAGCTTCGCCACCGGCGTCGACTCCGGCCACGAGGCGCCTGCCATCGTCAACAACGGCGTGATGTTCGTCAGTACGCCCTACAACCAGGTCATCGCGCTGAACGCCGCCACGGGCGAGATGCACTGGCGCTACAAGCACGACCTGCCACAGGATCTCAGCGTTCTGCACAACACGAACCGCGGTGTCGCCCTTTGGGGTGACAAGGTATTCACCTCGGGTCTGGATGGCAGCCTCAACGCGCTCGATGCGAAGACCGGCAAGCGTGTCTGGCAGTCGTGGGTCGGGGATTGGAAGGTAGGGGCCTACATCACGTCGGGTCCGCTGCCCGTGAAAGGCAAACTGCTGGTGGGCCCGTCCGGTGGCGAGTTCGGTGTGCGCGGCTTCCTCGAGGCAGTCGATGCGGAAACGGGCAAGTCGGCATGGAAGACCTACAGCGTACCGGGACCGGGAGAGCCCGGTCACGAAACCTGGCTGAAGGACGGACCACGCAAGGATGCCTGGAAGTACGGTGGTGGGAGCATGTGGATGCCGGGCAATTTCGATACCAAGACCAACACGCTTTACTGGGGGGTCGGCAATGGTTCGCCGTGGTTCGGCGACCAGCGGCCAGGTGACAACCTGTACGTGGCGTCGGCGCTCGCGATGAACCCGGACAACGGATCCATCAAGGGTCACTTCCAGTATCACTGGAACGACTCCTGGGATTGGGCGGCAATGAATGCGCCGATGCTGATCGACTACAAGCGCGACGGCAAGACGATTCCCGGTCTGATCACGCCGCAGCGAAACGGCTACCTCTACTGGCTGACTCGTGAGGAGAACGGCAAGATCGGCTACGTGAAGGGAACACCGTTCGTCAAGCAGGACGTGTTCAAGAGCCTGCATCCGGAGACCGGTCGACCGACCTACAACGAAAACCGCGTACCAGGTACCGGCAAGCGGGCCGAATATTGCCCCAGTCTCTGGGGTGGCAAGAACTGGCCGTACGACGCCTACAACCCTGAAACCGGACTGCTCTACATCCCCGCCAACGACAACCATTGCATGGCGCTGGAAGGCAAGATGACCGAACTGATCCCCGGGCAGTGGTGGGCAGGTATCGATATTCCCGATATCGAGTTCTGGCTCGACAAGGATGCGAAGTCATACGGTCAGGTTCAGGCGTGGGACGTGAACACGGGCAAACAGGTCTGGACCCATCACTTTCCCAAGTCGATGAACTGGGGCGGTGTGCTGACGACGGCGGGGGGCCTCGTGTTCGGCGGTGGCACCAATGACCGGAAGCTGCGCGCCTGGGATGCGAAGACAGGCGAGTTGCTGTGGGAATTCACGACCAGTTCGGGCATCATCTCGCCGCCCGTGGCGTATTCGGTCAACGGCAAGCAGTACATCGCTGTCGTGGCCGGATGGGGCGTCGACGCCGCCTTCCAGGACAACTGGATCGCCAAGCTCAGAGACGACTGGACGCCGGATGTCCCGCAGGGCGGTTCGGTCTGGGTCTTCGCACTGAGCGAATGAGACGACGGCGATGCGCGGAGTCGTGTCGACATCGGCACGACTCCGCGCCGGAAATGGCATCGCGCCAGCCGGGCCGAGTCAACGGCCCGGACCATTGGCTCTCGTCGACGTCTTCACGAACCGATCCTGCCTTCACACCGTCGCCTGAGCGGCGTTGCGGATGACCGGTTCTCGTACCAACTTCAGAATATCCAGTCATCATGAACGAACGAAATGCTGTCACGGGCCAGGTCGAAGTCTTCGATCGAAATGATCGCGCCGGATCCGTCTCGGATGATCCGACCCGCCGCTCGGTATGCCGCGGCGTCGCCGCGCTGGTGGCGGGCTGGCATGCCGTGCAATGGATGACGCCCGCTTCGGCGAATCAACCTGTGGGTGACGACCCCAGGCAGGTGCTGCCGCAAGTGGGTGACGCTTTCCAGTACATGATGGGAGATCGCAAGGGCCAGATCGCGGTGCGCGAGCATCTACTGGAAGGAGCAAGGCAGGAAATCGCCTATCCGATCGATCGCGCGACCGGGACGGTTCGCGATGCAAGCATGCTGAACATCGTTCTGCTGCTGCGCTTCAAACCCGAGGAACTGGACGATGCGACGCGCAAGTTCGAGCATCAGGGCGTGATTGCCTACTCAGGCGCCTGTACACACCACGGTTGTACCGTGTCGCAGTGGAACAAGCGCAACAACTCGCTCTACTGTCCTTGCCATACCTCCGAATACGATCCACGCAAGGCGGCGGAAGTGGTCGGTGGTCCGGCGCCTCGCCGCCTGCCGATGCTGCCGATCAAGGTCGAACAGGACGGAACGATCATTGTCGCCGGCGAGTTCTCGTCGCGCGTCGGGCGCATCCTGACCTGAAACATTCTTCGACGAGATGCCGTTCCACCTCATTCGAGTGCAGCCGAATCATGAATTCAACAATGCAGCCAACATCGACGTCCACCTTTCTGCAGCACCTGCGGCTTGCGACCATCGCATCGTTGCCATCCGTCTGCGCCGTGACGCTGATGATCGCATCGCAGGCCGCGGTCGGCGCGACGGCGATTCCGGGCGTGAGCTGCGGCGGGGGCTTCTTCGCGATGTTGCCGGGTACACGGGTCGCCTGGATCAAGCGCGAGGAAAATCTGATGCTCGAGGTCTACACGGGAAAGGACAAGATCATCGGCATGGTCGAATGCGGCACCGGTGTCACGGCGATCTTCCGGGACCAGCAGGACGATCCTTCGCCGGCCTACAGTGCGTACTTCAGTCCTGACTGCCGTTCGATCGGTACCGACGAGGGTCAGTCGAAGCGCATCTATCATGGCAAGGAGAAGATCGTCGCGATAGAACGGGAGAACGAAGGCATCGTGTCGGCGTTCGACGACGGCACGCGCTGGCGGTCGGCGGAATGCAGGGCGCCGCTACGCGGCCCGTCAGCCAAGCAACTGAAGTAGTCCGCTGTGGCAGTCGACCGCGGACCATCGCCTGCTGAGCTCGGATTTCACGCTGAATCGCATCCAGCCGTCGACGCCAACGGCGACGACCTGCTTACCGTATTCATCGAATTGCGCGAGCACCTGTCGAGCCTGATCGTCGGTCAACCCGCGCTGGTCGAGCGCCTGCTCGTCGCGTTGCTCGCCGATGGCCATGTCCTGCTCGAAGGGGCTCCCGGCCTGGCCAAGACGCGAGCCGCGCGCGCCCTTGCCGCCGCCTTCGACTGTGACTTCAGGCGCATTCAGTTCACGCCCGACCTCCTGCCGTCGGATCTGACCGGCTCGCATCTGTTCGATCCCCAGGAGAAGCGTTTTGCGTTCCAGCCCGGGCCATTGTTCAGTCACTTCCTTCTGGCCGACGAGATCAACCGCGCTCCTGCCAAGGTTCAGTCGGCGCTCCTCGAGGCGATGGAGGAACGCCAGATCACGAGCGACAAGACGACATTTCGCCTCGAAGCTCCTTTTTTCGTCGTAGCGACGCAGAATCCGATCGAGCACGACGGAACCTGGGAACTGCCACAGGCGCAACTGGACCGCTTTCTTCTCCACCTCGTGGTCGACTACCCTTCCAGGCAAGCCGAGCGAGCGATCCTGGATCTGGTCATGACGGAATGGGCCAGTACCACCGTGGAGGGAATGTCGGCAGTGGTGATGCCCGTGCGCAGGCTCTCGCGTGACGAACTCGCCGCCGCCAAGTGGGCCGTCGCGCAGGTTCATGTCTCGGTCTCGGTCCGTGACTACGTCGTCCGACTGATCTCGGCGACGAGGGACGACCCGGCCCCGGTACCAGGCGTGGGAGAGTTCCTCTCGCATCCGGTGAGCCCGCGAGGATCGATCGCGCTGGTGCGTGGTGCCCAGGCCCTCGCCTGGCTGGATCGCCGAAACTACGTGACACCGGACGACGTATTCGATCTGGCACCGGATGTCCTGCGGCACCGGATGGGCCTGAGTTATCGAGCCGAGGCCGAGCGTGTCAGTCCCGACGCGATCGTTTCGGCGTTGCTCGATCATGTCGTCCGCATCTGAAGCAGGTCGCGTCGCCGAGCAGTCGCGGGAATGCGCCACGCTGACATTGGCCGATCTGCTTGCGGTTCGAAACCATCGGATTCGCGGCCGGCTCGGGGTCGGCTGGCGGATTCCCCTGGGCGCGCGTCCCAGCCGTCGCCGCGCGACGAGCATGAACTTCGATGGCGTCAGTCCCTACGTGCCGGGCGACGACATCCGGTGGATGGATTGGCGGGCTACCGCGCGTACGGGAAGTCTGCAGATGAAGCGATTCGCCGCCGAATCGCATCGCGTCCGTTTTCTCGTACTCGACCAGCGTGATCACCTGTCGTTCGGTACACGCGTGTGTCCGATGGCGACGGTCGCAGCGCTGTTCGCTGCTCAGTGCCTGTGGGAGGCGTTCGATCTCGATGAACCGTTCGGTCTCGCGATTGCGCCCGGCGGCGTGGTGGCGTCGCCCGCCAGGGGACGACGCCACCTGATCATGCTGCTCGAACGGATCAGGGCCAGCCATCGAGCGCTGATGATTGCGTCGACGGGACAGACCTCATCTGCTGCCTCGCTGGTCGGCGCGATGTCGGATGCGTTGCGATTGACTGCCGATGGCGATGACATCGTCGTCGTCAGCGATTTCGACGGCGGGACCGATGCCCTGCTGGCGCGGGCATCGCATTATGCGGGTCGACGGGGATTCACTGCTGCGGTGATCGAGGATCCGATCTTCGGTTCAGAGCCGCCCATCGGTGACTACCCGATTTCGGGACCGGACCGTGACCAGCGGATCATCGCTCGGCTGAGCGCCGCCGGTGTGCGCAGGTTCATCCAGTTGACTCGCGATCGCCGGGAGGCGCTCGATCGGTCCTTTGCCATGGTCGATTGGAAGGTTCGCCGCATCAGTCCACGTCGCCCGGGTAGCTTGTCGAATGCGATCACGCTGTCGATCGCGAACTGACGGGAATGCACGATGAGCGAAATGCGCGTTGACAGCCCCGAGTCGATCGAAACGTTGGCGGCCCAATTGCGCGATGTCCACGAACCGGTCGTCAGCACCGAGGGTCCACCACCGACGATCGTGATCTGGCCGTTGCTCGTGTTCTCGATGGTCTTGTTGTCGTGGTTCGTCGTCCGGTTTCGACGGAGAAACCGCTGGCGCATCGAATTGCGCCGGGCCCTGCGCGGTCCGAGCCTGTCGGGTCTCTCGTCCCACGACGAAGCGAGCAGGGCGAGACTGATCGATCTGGTTCTCGCGGTTGCGCGAGTGTCGCCCGACGCGTCGTCCGTTCCGGCAGCGTTGTTCAAGCAGCCGAATCGCCTCACCGAGGACGAATGCGGCGAAATGCTCTCCTGGCTGGAACACCAGGCTCGCCGCCGATGATCGAATTGTTGCGCCCCTGGGCGTTCTTTCTGCTTCCTCTGCCATGGCTGGTCTGGTGGCTCTTTCCGCAACGGTTCGCGCGAGCCGTGCTGCGGATTCCGGACGGGATCCGTCGGATGCTCGTCGAGGCATCCGGGCGACAGAGCGCTTCGTTCCATTCCCTGAATGCGATCCGATTGCTGTTGCTCGCGATCGGATGGAGCGCAATGCTGATTGCGCTGGCCGGGCCGCAGGTTCGTGTCAACGAGGTGGTAACGCCGACGGGCCGCGATCTGTTGTTTGCCGTCGACCTCTCGGCGAGCATGGATCAGGCCGAGACTGCAGGCGCGGTTCCGGGCACGACGCGACTGGCTCTCGTGAAGGAATGGACCGAGCGTCTGATGCAAGGCCGCCTCGGTGATCGGGTCGGACTCATCGGCTTCGGCACCGAGGCGTATCTCGTCGCCCCGCTGACATTCGACACGCGGGCCGTCTCGGAACTGCTCGACGAGTTGAGCATCGGCATGCCGGGCAACATGACCGATGTCGGCGGCGCGATCGGCCTGGCGATCCAGACGTTCGAGCGCAGCCTCGCCGGCGACCGCGTATTGATCATCGTATCCGACGGCGAAGACAACGCGGGTGCCTTGACGGCGATCGATGCGGCCCGGCTCGCCAATGATCATCGCGTGCGGATCTACACGGTCGGGCTGTCGTCGGCAATCGATGGCGATGGCAGTGGATTGTTGCGGCGAGTGTCGTCGAGTACCGGCGCACGGTTTTTCTCGGCGTCCGGATCGCAGGGACTGGACCTGATCACTGCTGCACTCGACGAACTCGAACCCGTGCGCCAGGGGCCGCAATCCCGCTTCCTGATGCAGGACTGGACCTGGTTGGCGATTACCATTGCCCTGGCCGCGGTCGCCGGCATGGCGTGGCGGGAGCAGCGGTCGTGCTGACGATCGGAGCGCCAACCTGGCTTCTCCTGCTCGTACCGATGGTCGTCATGCTGGTCTGGACGCGCATGCGTCATCGCCGATGGTCGAACCCGTTGCCGGGCGCATGGCATCGCGCGATCGCGCCTGAACTGCACGCGGCCATGTCGCGAAGCATCGTCGGCGGATCGCCGTCGCGATGGCCTCTGCTCGCGATCGTCTGGGTATTGCTCGTGCTGGCTTTGGCGCAACCCGTTCTGGAATCCGAACACGATCCGGATCGGGTCGACGTGGCCGGTCGCAGCTTCGTCCTCGACCTGTCGAAGGAATACGGGCTCACGACGCAGAAGGCCCTCGTCGCTCGTCTGCTCGACGTCGATCCGGACGTACCGGTCGCACTGGTCGCCGCGACCGCTGAATCCTATACGGCTTCCCCGATCACTTCGGACCGCGGTCATGTCGAGCGATATCTTCAGGCGCTGTCGCCGTCGATGATGCCGACGCAAGGCAGGTCGCTCCTGCTCGCATCCGCGCACGCGGCCGGGTTGCTCGAGCGTGCGAAAGTGCTCGCGGGACAGGTGGTGGTGTTGACCTCGGGTCCACCGCCGGTGGCGCAGGAACCCATGCGCGATGCGGCTGCCAGAGCCTGGATCACGATCGGTGCCGACGACACGGCGCTTTGGCGTCAGTACGCCTCGCTGACCGGCGAACTGGTGGTCGATGATCGCGACATCGATCCGGTCTCGACCCAGTTGCGCAAGTCGATGCGGGCCGTTCGCAGTCGTATGGATGGCAGCGGCGTACGACGGCTCGACTGGCTATGCATCGCGGCCGCGTCTCTCTTCTGGTGCCTCGTATGGCGTCGCCAGGTATCCGACTGAACGGCAATGCCGCAATGGCGTTGCTGGGCCTTTGCGTCGCGTGCGCGTTCGCGTGGCTCATTCCGCGCCTGGGGGAATCACCGACGACGTTCGATGTCGCTCTTCGAATGCTGCGCGAAGGCAAGCCGAGAGAAGCATCGCTGCTGTTCGAAAGCGCGGCCTGGCGTGGACTGGCCGAGTACCGACTTGCCCGCTACGGACGCGCCGCGGAGCAGTTCGAGAAGGTCGACGGTGTCCTCGGACGATACAACCTGGCAACCTCGCTCGTCAGACTCGGCGATCTGGACCGTGCGGCAGCCTTGTACGAACGCGTACTGTCTGTCGACCCGGGTCATGACGACGCTCGCCACAATCTCGATCTGATTCGCAGGATGCAGGCGCTGCAGCAGACGAGCGCACCGGCACAGGTCGGCGACGCACCCGGCGCCGCGGAACGCAGCGAGTTTCAATCGGGCAGGACGTCGAATGAAGTCGCAGACCGATCGGTACCGGCCGCTGAGCGCGAAGACGCTCCGGCGAAGTCGGGCGGCAGCGAGCAGAACGAACTGGGACAGGGCGCGAACGATGAAACGAAGGGAGTGACGACCGTGTCGGTACGGAACGATGACGACGAACAAGCGAACCGGATGTCGGGCAGTCCGGCGGCGATCCGCGAGCGCGAGAACAGGCTGGAGGCGAGAATCCTCCTGCAACGTATCGAAGACGATCCGGCAGCGGTACTCGAGGCCCGCTTCTTTGCACGGCATAGAGACCGGCCTGGGGGTGGCCGGTGAGCTGGTCGGGCATAGCCGTGTCGATGCTCGCCGCGATCCTGATCGCGTTCTGCGGATCGTCGTCTGTCGGCCGGACAGTGAACGACTTGCGCATGGACGATCCGCCGGAAATCGAGGTTCGTCTGGAGCCCGAGACCGCGCTTGCCGCGGGAACCTACGTCCAAAGTCAGCTGCGCCTGCGTGTGCAGGTCGTTTCTCCGTGGCCATTCTCGTCGCTCGACATCGAGATGCCATCTTTCGACGAAATGCTGACGGTGCCGTTGCGAACACCCAGCACGCGCGAGGTCGAGTTCTACGGATTTCGTGGCCATGTGCACGAGCGCCACCTGGCGCTTTTCCCGAGGCACAGCGGCACGATCGTCGTTCCGTCCATCCGCGCAACGGGGTCCATCGATCCGGCCGGCCGCGCCAGCAAGCCGTTCGCGATTCGGACCGAGCCGTTCGAAATCCTGGTCAAGCCCATGCCGACGGCCTATCGAGCCGACTGGTGGCTCAGTGCCGACGAAGTGACGATCGCGGACGTGTGGTCGGCACCATTAAAATCCCTGAAGGCCGGCGACACGGTCAGACGCACGGTGACCGTGACGTCCCATGGTTCGATTGCCGAGCAACTGGTGCCGATGAGTCACCCTGTGGCAGCCGGATACACCGTGATCGGATCGACTCACGATCGATCCACGAGCTTTGCCACGCTAGGCGTGACGGCGACGCTCACGCAGTCGTTCGACCTGCTGATCCATGCGACCGATCACGTCAGGTTCGAACCCATTGCGCTCAGCTACTGGAATCCGGTCGTCGCGTCGGAGCGTCGGGTCGCCACGCCGGAAGTGGAGATCGAACCGCTTCCCGGCGACCGCGACGGCGAAGCCGCGAGACTCCTGTCGAGCGTGGCGTCGACACGCACGGCCCGCTGGCGGATCGCCATCGTCCTGATCGCGTTTCCTATGATCGTTCTGTCGGGTCTTGCTTTGATTTCGTTCGTTCGCTGGTTGCCGAACGCCGACGAGCGCCAACTCGCCCGGGCAGCGCGACGAGCGGATCACGCGCCTGCGGAGTTGCTGGCGGCGCTTCGTTCCTGGCAAGGGTCTGCTCTTGATGCTTCATCGAGCGCATCTCGGGATCTGGCGGGTGCGGTGTCGAGGCGATTGCAGCAGCGGCTGTACTCAGCCGAAACCGAAGCGCTAGATGTGCGGGAGGTCGAGCGTCAAGTCCGTTCGCTCCTGCGTATCGCCAGAGTCGATCGTGCGCAGCGATCCTGGCGTGCCATGGGCCGCTGGTTCGATCGGGCACTCGGACCGCGAAGGGGGCTGGACGGCTGATCGACGGACAGGCGCATCGACAAACGTGGCGCGGCGCCATGCACAACGGGTCAGCGTATCTGCGTCGGCGTCTCGCCCGCTCGTGCGGTGCCGATATTCTGTTCGATCGGGGGCAACGTATGCGCGATGCCCTTGTGACAGTCGATGCAGGTCTTGCCTTCGCCGAAACCCTTCTGATGCATCGCGCTCGAGCGCCGACCCTGCTCGGCGTAATCCATCGAGTCGTAGTTGTGGCAGTTGCGGCACTCGCGCGAGTCGGTTCGCTTCATCCGGTCCCATTCGTGCTGCGCCAGAGTCAGTCGCTTGGCGTTGAACTTCTCGGGGGTGTCGATCGAGCCCAGGATCATGTGATAGAGCTCGTTGCTCGCCTGGATCTTGCGGATGATCTTGTGCGTCCAGTCTTTCGGCACATGGCAATCGGGGCAGGTCGCGCGCACGCCGGTCCGGTTCTGGTAATGGACCGTCTGCTGATATTCCTTGTAGACGTTGTCGGCCATCTCGTGGCACGAGATGCAGAACGACTCGGTGTTAGTCATCTCCATGGCGGTGTTGAATCCGCCCCAGGCCAGGATACCGGCAACGAATACACCGCCAAGGCCCAGCCAGCCGGCTGCACGCAGGCGTTGCCGCAGCGATCGACCCTTCACCTCGCCAGCCTGCCGGGCGTCCTGTTCGCCTGAAGGCTTGTCGGTCGGATCGCTCATCGGAAGCCCGCAGCAGGTTGGAAGGTATTGCCGACCAGCGGCGCGTCGTCGCTTTGCGGGACGTGGCACTGCGTGCAGAAGTAGCGCCGCGGCGAGATGTTCGCCAGGTCGCGCCCGTCGCGGTCCTTGAAGTGGGTGATGCTGACCTTGGTCGCGCCGGTCTCGCTCGCACGCGACCAGGCGTGGCAGTCCATGCACTTGTTGAAGTTGGCCGTGACGTTGTAGCCGCGAACCGAATGCGGGATCAGCGGCGGCTGGTGAGTGAACTCGCGTTCGATCGGCCTGCGGTCCTTGCCTTGGCGATGGACGTCGGAGTCGCTGGTCCGGTCGATCGGCGTGGCGCCGCGCAGCGTGCGCAGCGCCGGGCTCAGACCGGCGTCGCTTTCCATCGATTCGGCGGG
>JBGSTN010000318.1:0-6752 GCA_041736455.1 Burkholderiaceae bacterium
CCGATCTGTCCGGCGCGCGGGCCGACGTGTATCGAACGATCGCGTCGGTGGTGGTATCCAGTACATCCTCGATCGACAGACCAAGAACAGGCACACGCGGGCTACCTTCCAGCATCAGCTGCGCGCGACGGTTATGACCGATCAGGCGCCCACCTTGGTCGACGGCGATGAGGAACTCCGGGCTGACATCGAGAAACTGGGGCGCGCTGCTCAACCGGACGATCCATTCATGCCGAAAGCGATGAAAGAAGTTGGCATTCTCGATGTGATGCGCATAGACGCGCACCAGCTGAAGGGCCAGGTGCTGGCTTTCCTTCGGTTGTGTCGATGACAGCTGTGAAACGTCGAGTACGGCCAGCAACTCGCCTCGAGCATCGTGGATCGGCGCGGTCGTGCAGGTGAGTGGAATGTGCGTTGCGTCGAAGTGATCGGCAAGGTGGACCGTGAGTGAGTCGCCCGTCGCGATGCAGGTGCCGACTCCGCAGGTCCCTGCGACTTGCTCGCTCCAGTCGGCGCCCAGATAGAGGCCGGCCTTGCGCAGATTGGGTTCGAACACCAGGTCGCCGAGAAAATCGACGGTGATGCCGCGTGCATCGGTCAACAACACGCAATAGCCCAGACCGGCGACCTGCTTGTAGAGCGTTTCGAGTCCATGCCGGGCGATCTGGAGGAATTCGTCCATGCGATCCTGATGCTCGCGAAGTCGTTCCACCGGCAGGATGACGGCTTCCTGCTTGCGCGCAGGATCGAGCCGGTGTTCCTGGACACACCGCAGCCACGATGTCCGGATGATCGTGTCGTGTGCAATCGCCTTTGGTGCGCCTATTCCATCTTCTGCAACGCGCATTACCGTAGCGATATGATCGCTTTCCTGCGCAAGCATCAGCCTGTCTCCTTTGCCGCGAATCGAGTCGACGACATTCGCGCCACACGGGCAGCGCCATGGCCGAAATCTACAAGGCGCACCTGCTCTCGACAAGTGTTGATCGCAAACGACGCGCTTGTGCATCGCACTGTTACACCCGACCGGGCAACTGTCGCAGGACCGGCACGACTTTGCGTGACAGACGCACGGCACGATCCGGCATCTGCTATGGCGGAAATGCCCCGGAATGCGCTTGCCATCGCCATCAGCCTGCGTCGAGCCCGGATCCCGGCCTGAACGTTACGATCGATTCGTCATGGCACGCATGTTGCTGAAGACGTGCCATCCGTGCGGCATGCGTGTGGATCAATAACGAGAGACAAGGAGATTGCCATGTTCAAGCGTATGGCCGATGGCGGCCGATCCATCGGCGCTTCCGCGATCTGCGCCGCGGCGCTGGCGAGCGGTGTGATCGGTGGGACCGATGTGATCGCGGCGGGTGCGGGCCCCGGCTATGACGATCCGGACAATTGGCCTCAGTACCACCGCAGCTACAACGCGTGGCGATTCAGTCCCCTCGACGCGATCAACAAGGCCAACGTCAAGAAGATGCGTGTTGCCTGGATCCATCAGCCAGGCACGATCACGCATGGTCTGCAGGCAACGCCCATCGTGATCGACGGCCGGATGTACACGATCGCGCCCGACAACAACGTGTTCGCGCTCGACGCCAAGACCGGCTCGATTCTCTGGCGCTACACGCCCAAGCTAGATCCGATCGTGACCGAAGTCTTCTACGGTGCGGCGAGCCGAGGCGTCACCGTCGGCCGAGGCAAGGTGTTCGTCGGCACGCTCGATGGTCGATTCGTGGCGCTCGATCAAATGACGGGCAAGGAGTTGTGGGCAACGCAGCTGACCAGACCGCGGGACGAGTACGGAGCCCTGTTCTCCTCGCCTCCGCAGTTGGCCGGGAGCATCCTGTTCGGCGGAACGACAGGCGGAGACCAGCCCGTGCTCGGCAAGATCTATGCGGTCGATGCCGATACCGGCAAACGTGTCTGGACCTTCGAGATCCCCAAGGACGACCCGAAGAGCTGGCCCGGCGAAAGTCGTACCCGAGGTGGCGGTTCGGCCTGGCTGCCGGGTACCTATGACCCGACCTCCGACACGATCTACATCGGCACCAGCAATGCGTCGCCCGATTTCAATCACGACGATCGCAAGGGCGACAACCTGTACACCGCGTCGTTGCTTGCCATCGAACCCAAGACCGGTCGGCTCAAGTGGCATCGCCAGGAAGTCCCGATGGATACGTGGGACTTCGACTCGGCGTACGAGGCGTTGCTGGTGCCCGACAGCTCAGGACGAACCGTGCTCGCACACCTGAACAAGAACGGCTTCGTCTACGTGATGGACAAGGATACGGGGGAGATGGAGAACGCCTGGCAATACACGGAGAACATGAACTGGTCCAAGGGCGTCGACCCGGAGACCGGCCTGCCGATCGATCCGGTCTATCCGGAGACCGACAAGCAGAAGCTGCACTGCCCGAACCTGCTGGGGGCACGCAGTTGGAACCTTGGCGCCTACGACCCGGCGCGAAAACTCTGGTATTCCCACGGCATGGAGGTGTGCAACACGGTGACGAGTGCCAGACAGGGGCCCGTTCCCGGAGTCAGTGCACTGTCACTCGGCCTGAGCGAAATCACGTTGACGAATCCGCCGGGCAAGAAAGCGGACGGCTGGCTGGGCGCCATGGACCCGATCACCGGCAAACTCGCCTGGAAGCGCCGTTTCGACATGCCCGCGCTGGGGGGCGTGCTCGCGACCGGCGGTGGTCTGGTCGTCACGGGCGATATCGTGGGCAACCTGTATGCGTTCGATGCCGACTCCGGTGATGTGCTGTGGCAGTTTCATGCCGGTTCCGGATCCCGAGGCGGACCGGTCAGTTATGCCGTCGACGGTCGACAGTACATCGTCATTCCAACCGGACTCGGATCGCATGCACCGGGATTCCTCACGGGTGCGTTCCCGCAGATTCGCAGCCTGCCGGGGGGTGCGGCCTTGATCGCTTTCACGGTGGACTGACTGACATGTCGAGGTGTATGCGCACGCTCGTCTTGTCGGTCGCGGGCTCGCTGGCATTGGCCGGATCGTCGGCCGGCGCGACCGAACCGATCGTACCGCCGTTCGATCTCGCGGATCCCGTTCGCATCAAGGCGGGCAAGGTGCGGTTCGGCGCCACCTGTGCGCCGTACTGCCACGGCAGTGAAGGTTCAGGCGGCAAGGCTCCTGCGTTCAAGGGGCGAACCGATTTCGTGGCGGAGTTCGCGTTCAAGACGATCACCACCGGTCGCCGCGGCTCGGACATCATGCCGCCGTGGGGCAAGACGTTCAAGCCGGAGGAGATCTGGGAACTCGTTGCCTATCTGCAGCATCTGGCCGGCCAGCCACCGGCGCAATGATTCACGAGACGGTTGCGGCAGACCTGTTCGAGCAGCCCAGTCTACAATCGCCACGCACCTCCTCATGGGCCGGATTCCGGCCGGGCGATGCCGGGGAACCATGTCTACCGATCGGTCCGCAGCACTTTTCGTCTATGGTTCGTTGATGTTCGAACCCGTCTGGTCCCGTCTGGTGACTACGCCCTGCCGCCGACGGAGCGCCCGTCTCCAGGATCACGCGCGACTTGGAGTCAGGGACGAGTCCTATCCGGCGCTTGTGAAACAAAGCGGTGCGTCGGTCGATGGCGTGCTGATCGAGGGGCTGACGACAGCGGATCTCGCGAGGCTCGATGCGTTCGAGGGCGAGGACTATCGGCGGGAGACGGTCACGGTCTGGTCGCTCGTGCCGGCAACTCCGCCGACAGGTCAGACTGCGTTCACCTATCTGTATCAGCGCCTCGATCGGGTGACCGGCACCGCCTGGGACGAACACTGGTTCGCGCAGGCGGGGATGGCAGGGTTCCTGACGCGATACGTCGGATTCCAGGAACCGTAGTACCGATCAGTCGTCGCGTGGTGGCAGTCTGTGGGCAACGCCCTTGTGGCAGTCGATGCAGGTTTCGCCCTGCAGCCGGCCTGCCTCCATTTTTTCGCCCGATCGTGGTGTCTGCTTGTGATAGTCCATCGCTTCCCAGCTATGGCAGTTGCTGCACTCGCGGGAATCGTTCGCCTTCATGCCGGCCCAGACGTGCTCGGCGAGCTTCGCCCGCCGCTCGTCGTACTTCTCGGGCGTATCGATCGTACCGAGCCAATGGTGATAGAGCTCGTTGAGTGCGTAGACCTTGCGCGTCAACTTGGGGATCAGTTCCTTCGGAATGTGGCAGTCGGCGCAGGTGGCGCGCACGCCCGATGCGTTGGTGTAATGCGCCGTCGTGCTGTATTCGGCGAAGACGTTGTCGTTCATCTCGTGGCACGAGATGCAGAACTCCAGCGAACTGGTCTTTTCGAGAACGGTGTTCAAGCCGATCCAGCTCCCGATCCCGACGACAGCGCCGAACAGGACGAGCCCGATCGTCCATCGCGAAGCCCCCTTCATTTCGGCAACCCGGTCAGGTACAAGGCAACGTCGGCCGAGATCTGATGATCGAGCGCCCGCAGCGCAAGCATCGTCTCGCCCGGCTGGCCGTTCAGGATCTTGTGAATCATCGAGTAGGCGTTGCCAGCGACCGAACCGAGCGGTGGCGAGGCCTTGAGCTTCCTGCCATCGTCACCGTGGCATTCGGCGCACAGCGCCTTGTAGTATTTCGCACCATTGGCGCGGTCGCCCTTGATCTTGCCGGCCTCGACATATCGCCTCATGTCGATCTGCCCCTTCGCGACGAAGAGGCTCAGGTCCGAGACATCCTGGTCACTGAGTTGCGCCTGCGAGTACCCGTGCAGCTTGTCACGCAGCAAGGACGCGATTTCTGCCGGATCCTTGCCTCTGGCGCCCTCGATACCCTTGATCCCGGTCGCACGTGCCCCTTTGCCGTAGGCGCCGTCCTTTCCGAGATAGTCCCAGCCATGACATTCCTTGCAGCGCCATGATTCGTCCTTGCCGTATTTGCCGTCCTTGATCGGATAGGCGGGATGGTCGGCAGTGGGTTTGGCCGACTTGTTCTCGGCAAACCAGTTGTCGTAGAGACGACCACCGCGCGAGATGGCGTTGTCGCCCTCGGCGGCCGATGCCGAGGTCATGATCGGGCCGCCTGCAACGGCGAACGTCAAACAGGCGACAGGGATCATTCTGGAGATGAGACGGTGTGCAATCATGGGCGTGACCTCCTGGTAATGGAATGGCATGCAGCCCCGATTGAATGTTCCGGCAGATCGATCCAGGCGACGTTGCGTTGAAGCAAAAGAACGCATCGAATAATGCTTCGGCATGGTACGAGACGCCGCGCGAAGCAGATGCGGTTCGTGTTATCGTCGAGCGCCCTGATCGGAGCATCCAGCCATGAAAACCGTCCTGATCACCGGCGCCGCGGGTGATGTCGGCACGCATCTGCGCCGCGAACTCGCCGATCGCTACGAGATCCGAGCATCCGATATCCGGCCGTTTGCGCCTGTCGCCGGGCAGCAGTCGCTGCCGGCCGATCTCTCGGTCATGGCCGATGTGATGAGCATCACCGCCGGTGTCGATGCGATTGTCCACCTCGGCGGCTACTCGGTCGAAGGCCCCTGGGCGGGCATCCTGCAGGCGAACATCATCGGCTGCTACAACCTGTTCGAAGCGGCGCGCGTCAACGGCGTCAAGCGCATCGTGTTTCCGACGTCGAACCATGCAACCGGTTTCTATCGTCGTGACCAGACGATCGACCATCGCGTCTATCCGAAACCCGACAGCCGCTACGGCGTGTCGAAAGTGTTCGGCGAGGCGCTCGGGAGTCTGTATGCCGACAAATACGGCATGCAGTTCCTGATGGTCCGTATCGGTAACGTCAACCCGGCGCCGATCGACAAGCGAAGGCTGGCCATCTGGATCAGCCCGCGCGACCTTTCGCAACTGGTCGCGATCGGCATCGATCATCCGGACATCCGTTTCGAGATCGTCTACGGCGTATCGGGCAACCAGCGCAGCTGGTATGACAATTCGAATGCCACCCGTCTCGGCTATCGGCCCCAGGACGATTCGGAGCCGTGGGCGACCGAAGTGCTCGCGAAGGAGCCGGCAGGCGGCGACCCGATCGCCGAAACCCATCAGGGCGGCGCGTTCTGCGTGGTCGAGGATGTCCCGAATCCGGCTCCGCTGCCGCCGATGAAGGGGCGCCCCTGACCCGGGCCCCTCCCGGATGGCCGACTCCCCGCCAACTGCCGGCACGGCGGTTGACGAATGTCAAGCGCACATGACACATTGCCTTTCCTGCAGACGAATCTGACGATGCCGGCGATTTCACGATCCCCGGCGATGTCACAATTCGGGCAGTGCCAACAGGTTCGATCCAATCCCATGAGCGCAGAGAACATAACGATCGGCAAGACCCTCTCGATTCGCTCCGGATCGGCGCAAGCGTGGGCGGTCGCGGTCCGTCCGCGAACGCTGCTGGTCGCGATCAGCCCGGTCCTGGTCGGTGCGGCCCTGGGCTTCGAACGCACCGGATCGCTCGATCTGATGGCGGCGCTGCTGGTGCTGGGCGCCGCGCTGTCGATGCAGGTCATCACCAACATGCAGAACGACGTCGGCTATACGGTACGCGGCGGTGAGAGCACCGGTACCCGAACGGGCCTGCCGCGCGCCACGGCCAATGGCTGGCTCAGCATACGTCGAGTCCGCGCCGGTATCGTGCTGGTGACCTTGCTCGCTACCTGCCTCGGGCTCGCGCTGGTGACCTACCGCGGACTGCCGGTGCTGTTGATCGGGGTCGCGTCGCTGCTGGCTGCACTGGCCTACATGGGCGGGCCCA
>JBGSTN010000325.1:0-2863 GCA_041736455.1 Burkholderiaceae bacterium
CAGCAGCGTGCCCAGCGCGTCGATCACCCACCATGCGAGGATCTGATGAATTGGATGCGAACCGATGCCGACGCCGCTCGAGCGCATCGACAGCGTCGCCAGGATCGCGTCCAGCGGGGCGGAGACCAGCACGACGCAGACAAGAAACCGCAGTGCGGCCTCGAGCCTGAACTCCGACGGCTTGTACTCGTTGATGCGCCGCAGAATGCTCAAAGCGGCCATGGGTCCCGTCAGGGTGATCAGTGCGGCGCCGATGACCATTTCAGGTGAGGCCATCTGCCACGCAACCCAGGCACTGACACCGACCGCTGCCGGAAACGCCCAGACCGGGCCATGACGCCAACCGTAGCCGACCGCCACGCCCGCGGCCGGCCAGAACGGCAGCCAATCGGTACTGCTGCCCCCGACGAAGAATGCGACCACGCACGACAGGAACGCGACGCAGGCAATCTCGATGAACCGGAACGCAACGACACGCGGGCCGGAATCCGACTGAAAGTCATCACCGGTCTGCTCCCCTGGGTTCTTGATTTTATCGAGAGTCGACAAAGTCGTTCGCCACTGCTCCACTGGCGCAAAGTGTAAACGATAGCGAATCCCGGTCTCAAGGTACCGACGAAATCTCTTCCTCCGTTCACCCGTCGACCAAGGGCCGAAACGGGCGTCCGGATCGTGAAAGCAACTGGATCAGGCAGAGGCGCGAATCACTTGCGCTTGGCCAGTGGTACCCATTTCAGATTCTCGGGACCGACGTAGTTGGCGCTTGGCCGGATGATCTTGTTGTCCTGGCGCTGCTCGATGACGTGCGCGGCCCAACCGGAGGTGCGCGCAATCACGAACAGGGGCGTGAACATCGATGTCGGGACACCCATCATGTGGTAGCTCACCGCACTGAACCAGTCGAGATTGGGGAACATCTTCTTGGCGTCCCACATCACCTTTTCCAGGCGCTCGGCGATCGAGAACATCTTCATGTCGTCGGCCTTCTTCGACAGCGTCTGGGCAACCACCTTGATCACCTGGTTGCGAGGATCGCCCGTCGTGTAGACCGGATGACCGAAGCCGATGATCACTTCCTTGTTCTCGACCCGGCGACGCACATCGGCCTCGGCTTCGTCGGGAGAGGCATAACGCTTCTGGACTTCGAAGGCGAATTCGTTCGCGCCGCCATGCTTGGGACCGCGCAACGCACCGATGCCGCCCGTGATCGCGGAATACATGTCGCTGCCGGTACCGGCGATCACGCGGGCCGCAAACGTCGATGCGTTGTACTCGTGCTCCGCATACAGGATGAGCGACGTGTGCATTGCACGAATCCAGTCTTCGCTCGGTGGTCGTCCGTGCAGCAGATGCAGGAAATGCCCGCCGATCGACACGTCCTCGGTCTCGACATCGATGCGCTTGCCGTGATGACTGTAGTGATACCAGTAGAGCAGCATCGAGCCCATGCAGGCCATCAGTCGATCGGCGATCTCGCGCGCGTCCGGCGCATTGTGGTCGTGACCTTCCGGCAACTGGCAACCCAGCGCCGAGACGGCCGTACGCATCACATCCATCGGATGCGTCGACGCCGGCAAGACCTCCAGGACCGTCATGACGTTGGCGGGAATGCCGCGCATCGCCTGCAGTCGACGCTCGTACGCATTCAGATCGGCACGGTTGGGCAGACGGCCATGAACCAGCAGATGGGCGATCTCCTCGAACAACGCCGTGTCCGCGAAGTGAAGGATGTCGTACCCGCGATAGTGCAGGTCGTTGCCCTGGCGTCCCACGGTGCAGAGCGCCGTATTGCCCGCTGCAACACCCGAGAGCGCGACCGATTTCTTCGGTTTCGGTCCTGCGGCGCTCGCTTCGTTCGGCTCGCTGGTCGCAGGGGATCTGGCAGTAGTGGGCTTGCCGGCCATGGTTGATTCTCCTGATTGGATTTCGACGTCTTCGCCACGCGGGCGACTGCTCATTTCCTTTCGGCGAACAGTGCGTCGAGCTTGTTTTCGTAGTCCCAGTATCCGATCGAGTCGTAGAGTTCCTGGCGGGTCTGCATCGTGTCGACCACCGCCTGTTGCGAACCATTGGCGCGCAGGCTGCGATACACGTTGTCTGCTGCCTTGTTCATCGCGCGGAACGCCGACAGTGGATACAGCACGATCGCCACGCCGACGCCGGCGAGCTGATCCTTCGTATAGAGGGGTGTCTGACCGAATTCGGTGATGTTGGCGAGGATCGGTGCCTTGATCTGCCGGGTGAATGCCTGATACATCGGCAACTCGGTGATTGCCTCGGCAAAGATGCCGTCGGCACCGGCTTCGACGCACTTGAGGGAGCGCTCGATGGCGGCCTCCAGCCCTTCGACGGCGAGCGCATCGGTGCGTGCCAGAATGAAGAAATCGCTGTCGGTGCGTGCGTCGACCGCGGCCTTGATGCGATCGACCATTTCCGCAGTGCTGACGATCTCCTTGCCGGGACGATGCCCGCAGCGCTTGGCGCCCACCTGGTCTTCGATGTGCATGGCGCCGGCGCCGGCCTTGATGACCGATCGCGTGGTGCGCGCGACGTTGAACGCGGACGACCCGAAACCGGTGTCGACATCGACCAGCAGCGGCACGTCGCAGATATCGGTGATGCGACGCACGTCGATCAGCACGTCCTCCAAGCCGCTGATGCCGAGATCCGGCATGCCCAGCGAACCTGCAGCCACGCCACCGCCGGACAGATAGATTGCCCGGAAGCCGGCTCGTTTGGCGAGCAGCGCGTGATTGGCATTGATGGCGCCGGTGATCTGCAGCGGCGATTCGGCTGCGAGTGCGTCGCGAAAGCGCCGGCCAGCGCTAGCAGGTGTCGTCATGAGAGGGATCTCCAGCAGGTA
>JBGSTN010000364.1:0-9209 GCA_041736455.1 Burkholderiaceae bacterium
CACGCCCACGATCATCACGGCCTGCAGGCCGGTGACAAGCCTCACGAAAGCCCGTCCGTCATCACCGTGCCGCTGGTCCTGTTGGCCATTCCCTCGGTGGTGATCGGCGCGATCTTCCTCGGCGGCATGCTGGGCGGTGACTATTTCGCCGGCGCGATCCATGTGGACGAAGCCCGCCATCCGGCGATGGCTCACATCGCGGAGCACCTTCACGGCGCCATCGCGATGGGCCTGCACGGCTTCCAGACGCTGCCTTTCTGGTTGCTCGTCGCTGGGGCGGTTTCCGCCTGGTACTGCTATCTGGTCAATCCGTCGTTGCCCGCGAAACTGCGCGAGAAAGCCGGCGCGATCTACACGATTCTCGATCACAAGTACTACATGGACCGTTTCAACGAGGTGTTCTTCGCGGCGGGATCGGTCCGGCTCGGCAATGCGCTCTGGAAAGTGGGCGATCAGCGCATCATCGACGGCGCAGCGGTCAACGGGAGTGCCCGCGTGGTGCAGTGGTTCTCCGGTGTCATGCAACTCGTGCAGACGGGGCGGATCAACAACTACGCGATCACGATGATCATCGGGCTGGCGGTGCTGTTGATGTTCGCGCTTTGGCCATTGTTGTCACGATGATCCCGGCTCATCAACCTGCCAGGCATTTTTCAAGTCTCACATCCAGCCACTAACGGAACCCGATGTCGTCTTCCATCCTGCTGAGCGCCGCGATCTGGATCCCGATCCTTTCCGGTATCGCCATTCTGATGATTGGTCGCGACAACGACAAGGCGCACCTCGTTCGCAAATTGTCGCTGGCCGGCGCGGTCCTGGCATTCCTGCCGACGATCATTCTCGTCGCCGCATTCGACACCACGGTCAGCGACATGCAGTTCGTCGAGTTGACGCCGTGGATCTCGGCGATGAACATCAACTATCACCTGGGCATCGACGGGTTGTCGCTCTGGCTGGTGCCGCTGACGGCATTCATCACGATCATCGTCGTGATCGCGGGCTGGGAGGTGATCGAGGACCGGCCGGCGCAGTACATGGCGGCCTTCCTGATCCTCTCGGGTCTGATGGTCGGCGTGTTCTGCGCCCTCGACGGCATGCTGTTCTATGTGTTCTTCGAGGCGACCCTGATCCCGATGTACATCATCATCGGCATCTGGGGCGGACCGAAACGCGTCTATGCGGCCTTCAAGTTCTTTCTCTATACGTTGCTGGGCTCCCTCCTGACGCTGGTGGCGATCGTCTACCTGTACCTCCAGTCGGGCAGCTTCGCGATTCTCGACTGGCACCAGTTGCCGCTGACGTTGCGCGAGCAGTCGTTCATCTTCATCGCATTCATGCTGGCATTCGCGGTCAAGGTACCGATGTGGCCCGTCCACACCTGGCTGCCCGATGCCCACGTCGAAGCGCCTACCGGCGGTTCGGTCGTCCTGGCAGCCATCATGCTGAAGCTGGGTGCCTACGGCTTCCTGCGTTTCTCGCTGCCGATCGCCCCCGATGCGAGCGCCGAACTCGCCGGCTTCGTGATCACGCTGTCGCTGATCGCTGTCGTGTATATCGGGTTCGTCGCGCTGGTCCAGTCGGACATGAAGAAGCTCGTCGCGTATTCGTCGATCGCGCACATGGGCTTCGTGACGCTGGGATTCTTCATGTTCAATACGCTGGGCATGCAGGGCGGCATCATCCAGATGATTTCCCACGGCTTCGTCTCGGGCGCCATGTTCCTCTGCATCGGGGTCCTGTACGACCGCGTTCACTCGCGCGAGATCAGTGCCTACGGGGGCGTCGCGAATACGATGCCGCGCTTCGCGGCGCTGTTCATGCTGTTCACGATGGCCAATGCCGGGCTGCCGGCGACGTCCGGATTCGTCGGCGAGTTTCTCGTGATCCTGGGTGCCGTCGGTTTCAATTTCTGGGTCGCATTCCTTGCCGGCCTGACATTGATCCTCGGCGCGGCCTATTCGCTCTGGATGTACAAGCGCGTCATCTTCGGGGCGGTCGCCAATGATCAGGTCGCCAACTTGAAAGACATCGGTCCGCGTGAACTGGGCATGCTCGTTGCGATCGCGGTGCTGGTACTCGCGATGGGCGTCTACCCGAAGCCGTTCACGGATGCAACACAAGCCTCGGTCGACAAGCTGCTCAAGCATGTCGCCGTCTCGAAGATCAAATGACGATGAGCATGATCGATCTACTGAATCCGTGGGCCGCGCTGCCCGAGATCCTGCTGGCGTTGTCCATCACCGCCTTCGTCCTCATCGATGCATTGTTCGGCAAGGACCGCGAGCTGCCGCTCGACCGGTTGGCGCTGATCGCGATCATCCTGCCCGCCATCGCGACGCTGCTGCAGGTCGGCAGCCAGCCGCAGATGGCGCTGTATGGCATGTACGTGGCCGACGGGTTCGCGCACCTGCTCAAGTTCTGCAGCTATATCGCCATCGCCACCACCATCGTCTATTCGCGTGCCTACGGCATCGACAGGGGGCTCTATCGCGGCGAGTTCTATACGCTCACGCTGTTCGCCCTGCTGGGCCAGATGGTGATGATCTCGGCCGGCAACCTGCTGGTCGTCTACATGGGCCTGGAACTGATGTCCCTGGCGCTCTATGCGCTGGCCGCATTGCGGCGTGACGAAGGCGGGCCGACGACGACCAGCGAAGCGGCCATCAAGTACTTCGTGCTGGGCGCACTCGCTTCGGGCTTCCTGCTCTACGGGATGTCGATGCTCTATGGGGGAACCGGCAGCCTGTCGATCCGCGAGATCGCCGCAGCGTTCGCCAGTGCCGACACCAACCATACGGTGCTGATGCTGGGCGCCGTGTTCATCGTGGCCGGCGTAGGCTTCAAGTTCGGTGCCGTCCCGTTCCACATGTGGATTCCCGATGTCTACCAGGGCACGGCAAGCTCGGTTACGCTGTTGATCGCCGGCGCGCCGAAGCTCGCTGCGTTCGCCGTTGCTTTCAGACTGCTCGGCGAAGGCTTGCTGCCGATCGCCGCCCAATGGCAGCCGATGCTGATCGTGCTTGCCGTCCTGTCGCTGATACTGGGTAACGTCGTCGCGATCGCCCAGACCAATTTCAAGCGGATGCTCGCGTACTCCACGATCGGTCAGATCGGCTTCCTGATGCTCGGCCTGCTCGCCGGCGTGGTCGACAATGCGAGCGACGCGACTGGCCAGGCCTATGGCGCGTCGATGTTCTACGTGATCATCTATGTGCTGACGACCCTCGGCACGTTCGGCGTCGTGATGCTGTTGACCCGCAAGGGTTTCGAATCCGAGCAGATCGACGACCTCAAGGGGTTGGCCAAGCGCAGCCCGTTGCTGGCCGCAGTCATGCTGGTGCTGATGTTCTCACTGGCGGGCATACCGCCGATGGCCGGATTCTTTGCCAAGCTGGCGGTGCTGCAGGCTGCAATCAATGCCGGTCATGTCTGGCTCGCGGTAGTGGCGGTGATGGCCTCGCTAATTGGAGCGTTCTACTATCTGCGCATCGTCAAGGTCATGTATTTCGACACGCCGCATGCCGATCTAGACGTGCTTCCGGGCATGGATGCCCGGGCACTGCTGGCGGCGAACGGGCTGGCCGTGCTGGCGCTGGGCGTCCTGCCCGGCCCGCTGATGAGTGCATGCATCAACGCCGTGCGGCAGGCCCTGGGTGCCTGATTCCGCAGCGATGAAGGGCCGCATGCATGACGCCCGGGATGGCGGCCTCATCGAGACGCCGATCAAGGGCGAGATCGTCTACGACGGCCTTTTCCTGCGCATCCAGCGCGACGAGGCCCGGATGCCCGACGGCCGGACATCCGGACGAGAGTTCGTGCTGCACCCCGGCGCGGCCGCCATGGTGCCGATCTTCCCCGACGAGCGAATCCTGGTCGAGCGCCAGTTCCGTTATCCGCTCAAGCAGGTCTTCGTCGAGATTCCCGCCGGCAAGCTCGATCCGGGCGAAACGGCATTGCAGACGGCCCAGCGCGAACTGGTCGAGGAGACCGGCTGGCAGGCGATGCAATGGGCGCCATTGACCTCGATCCACCCGGCGATCGGGTTCGCCGATGAACGGATCGACATCTTCCTCTGCCGTGACCTCGTCCAGACATCGCAGACGCTCGATGCCGGCGAATTTCTCGTCCTCGACTACGTCACGGTCGGCTGGTTGATGGACGAGCTGCGCGCCGGGCGGATCACCGACGTCAAGACCCACATCGCGACGCTGTGGCTCGACAATCTCTTCGCCGGGCGCTGGTCATGGCCGGTCTTCCAGCCTGCCTGACCGTCACGCTGCGCCGGCCAGCGCGAACTTCAACCCGTCGTCGCACGCCGAATCGACCTTCAGGGTCAGCATCGGATCCGCGCGGCCGAGTCCTATCGTCAGCGAGGCGATCGGAATGCCGATTTCGTGAGCCCGGCGCGCGAACCGGAATCCTGAATAGACCATCAGCGAACTCCCGACGATCAGCATCGCGTCGGCTTCCGAAAGGGCAGCCATCGCCTCGTCGACGCGGTCGCGCGGTACCGTCTCGCCGAAGAAGACGACATCGGGCTTGAGCACACCCCCGCATCCTTCGCACGATGGCACGGTGAAGTCACTGAAGTCGGTTTCGTCGATCTGCGCATCTCCATCGGGCGCGAGTTCGGCGCGTCGATCGGCCCAGTCGGGGTTGTCCGCGATCAGACGGGCCTGGAACAGGTGCCGCGGGCTGCAGGCGCCGCAGGTCAGGCAGACGACCCGGTCGAGCCGGCCGTGCAGATCCTGCGCCTGCGGTGATTGCGCCTTCTCGTGCAATCCATCGACGTTCTGCGTAAGCAGGTAATGAACCGGACCGTCGAGTTGCATCCGCGCGATTGCGCGATGGCTCAGCGCAGGCATCGCCTTCTCGACGGAGGGCCACCCGACGAGACTGCGTGCCCAGTATCGCCGCCTGGCAGCCGCGCTGCCCGAAAAGCTCTGGAATGTCATCGGCGGCGGTCTCTTCCAGGCTCCGGCCGTGTCGCGATAGTCGGGAATCCCGGATGCCGTGCTGCAGCCGGCGCCGGTCAGCACGAACAGGTGGCGTGCACGTCCGATGAAAGATTCGAGCGACATCGATTCCGGATTGCTTCGATCAACAGACCGAAAGAATACGGCATCGAGAATGGCCGTTGGCGATACCCCGCGAAACTCGAATGTCGGGTTAGACTCTCGCCCTTGGCGCCTTTGCGGATCGGTCAGTTGCGACCAGTCCGGCGTCATCGGAAGCGTGGCAGAGTGGTCGATTGCACCGGTCTTGAAAACCGGCGACGGGCAACCGTCCGTGAGTTCGAATCTCACCGCTTCCGCCAACGACAACAGGCCACTGCGCGAAGCGGCGAACGCCTTCAGGCGTCGTGCTGTTCGCGAAGAGGCGATCGGGGAGGCATCATGGCATTCAACTTCTTCCTCCGGTCGGCCACCTCGCTGGCCTCGACCGCCAACGTCGTTCCCGAGGGCGGCGGCATCGGCGTTTCGAACGCTGCGGCAGCGCCAGCGTTGCTGAAAAGCCGCCGCGAAACGCTCGTCTATGACGCGTTCGACCGTCCGGGCGGCTATACGATGGCCGACTACCTGCAGAACTGGGCGACGCCCTTCGGACTCGGGGAGATGGCCATCGAAGATACCCGGGGCTTCGACGACGGCCGATTCTCGATCAGCGCGGTGCCTTTTCGCACGAGCGCCGATCTCGGCGTCTTCGATCACATCAAGTACTTCGCCGCCAGCACGCGGACCTTCGAGGTGCCCCGGCGTGGCGCCATCACGTTCACCGCCGAGATCGAAGTGCGTACGCCCGGCACCCAGCCCGGTCGCGTCATTCACGGTACCTACGGACCCCCTGATTCGTATCCGTCTGGTGCTCCCTACGCGGCGACCGCGTTCGAGGGCCAGCAGGCGGCGGCGTCGCTGCACATGATGGACTTCGCGACCGGCCAGCTGTTCGATTGGCTGCTGTCCGGTCAGCGAGCCTTCACGGTGATCGAGCGACTGCCGTCGTCGCTGACCGGATCACCGATCGTGGCTGGCCGCGACCAGATCTACACCCAGATCGTCGACGAGATTCCGATCTCGCCGGGACCGCACCAGCTGGCGATCACGCTGACACAATGCGACGGCGAACTCGGCGTCGCGTACCTGATCGATGGCAGACAGGTGTCGTCCGTCTCGAACGTTGGCGTGCCGCTCGATGTCCAGGGGGTGCGATACACCGGGACATGGCCGTCGCTCGGGCCGGGCGAGAAGCTCGTCGACCAGCTCGACACGGTCGTGATCGGTCACGGGCTGTTCAGCCTGCTCGACGCGTTTCCTTTCCAGCACGCCGATGCCCCCGAAGCGAGCGTCTCGATACCGTCTTCCGAAAGAATCTTCGGGCAGGGAGCGGCGGCGAGCTTCGGTCGTTTTGGGGTCGAGATCGAGCACCTGCCGGCGACCGACTGACGCCCACGGCTGACGACAGTGCTGATGGTTCTGACAGTCCTGACAGGGTCAGGTCTTGCAACCAGGGACGAGAGGGGACGAGAGGGTCAGGTCTTGCAACGGAGCTTTTCGTCGCCATCATGCGATAGTGCGGGGGCGAGGTGCTCTCCCGTTCCACGGAGCATTCGATGAAGAAGATCCTCTCGACGCGCAGCGCGCCGGGCCGACATTGGGTCGGTGACGGCTTCCCGGTACATGGCATGTTCGGTTATGACGCCGGCGCCGCCGAACGCAGCCCGTTCCTGCTGCTCGACTACGCCGCGCCGACTCGATTCGAGCCGACCGAAGCACGTCGCGGGGTAGGTCAGCACCCGCACCGTGGTTTCGAGACCGTCACCATTGTCTATGACGGGGAGGTCGAGCATCGTGATTCGACCGGCCGGGGCGGTGTGATCGGCCGGGGTGACGTGCAGTGGATGACGGCCGGTGCCGGCATCCTGCACGAGGAATTCCATTCGGCGAACTTCGCGCGAGCCGGTGGGCCGTTCGAGATGGTCCAGTTGTGGGTCAACCTGCCGGCCAGTGACAAGATGGCCGCGCCTGGCTACCAGGCGATCCTGGACGCGGACATTCCCGTGTTGCCACTGGCCGATGAGGCGGGCGAGGAGGCCGGCCAGGTTCGCGTGATTGCCGGTGATTTCGCCTCGGTCCGCGGCCCGGCACACACGTTCACGCCCATGAATGTCTGGGACGTGCGTGTGCAGGCGGGCCGTCGTGTCTCCCTCGCGCAGCCCGAAGGCTGGACCAGCCTGCTCGTGGTGCTGGACGGGACGATCCATCTCAACGGGGAGACCGTGCTGGGCGCGGCGCAGATGGCCACGTTGTCGGCCGAGGGCAGCGACCTGCGCATCGATGTCGATCAGGACGCCAAGCTCCTGCTGCTGGCCGGCAAGCCGATTGCGGAGCCTGTGGTGGGCTACGGACCGTTCGTGATGAACAGCAAGGCCGAGATCGTGCAGGCGATCGACGATTTCAACAACGGCAGGTTCGGCCGCATGCAGTGACGTCGTCGTCGCGATGGCGGCCACGCAGCGTTGCGGGGATACTGCGCCCGATCGACCGATGATCGGCTGCCCGCGCCTGCCGTGACGGCCTGGCGGCAGAGTCGCCGTCATGACGAAAGGTCGACCGGATCGATCGTACGGTCGATCGATCCAATTGCCGCCCGCCGGTTCCGATGTTCGTCGAAGAGCTTCGCGAGGAGGGGGCCACCATCTCACGGTTGGTTCTGCGGCGACCGTGAGGCATGCGATCGTCGCACCGTGCCTGCAATTTCCTCAGTTTTCTCTCGAGTCGCGGATCCGAACATGCTTGCCATCGACAAACTTCCGTTGCGCCATCGCGTCAACCTGTTCATCGCGATCGCCATTTCGGGGTTGGGCGCGTTGTCCCTTTTCTCGTACATGCAATCGGGCAACCATTTGGTGCTGACCGACCGATTGCTCGCCGATGTCAAGGCGATCCGCGCGGCCGGGATGGCGGACATGATGCATGATGGGCTGCGCGCCAGTGCGATGACTGCGTTGGTCATCGGTCCGGAGGCATCGGCTTCGGAGAAGGCGGCACTGCGTGCCGAGACCGCCGAGTATCGAGAGAACTTCTTCAAGGCCGTCGCAGCTTTCAAGGCGACGTCGCGGTCGACGGCGCTCGACCGCGCGATCGCGAACGTCGAGCCGATCGTCGAACGCTATGTCACCGCGGCTGAAAGAATCGTCGAGAGCGCATTGACAGACCGGTCGGAGGGACACGCGCAACGCCCGGCATTCGACGTCGATTTCAAGACACTGGAAGCGGAACTGGATCGCGTCGTCAGCCTGGTCGAAGAGGAAGCGCAAGCGAACCTGGCGCTGCGGGATCAAGGTCATGCGCGCGAAAGGACGCTGCTGTTGACGACCGTCGTGGTGCTGAGCGCAATCCTGCTCGGATACGGTCTTTACTTCACGAGGTCGATCTTCGGCAGCCTGGGCGCCGAGCCCGATGACCTGCGCCGATTCGCGCAGAGCATTGCGCAAGGCGAACTCTTCCAGGAACTGTCGTCGAACCGCGAGACCCAGGCAAGCGTCGGCGGCGCGATGGTCGCGATGCGGGATCGATTGCGCGAGACGGTGGTCACGATTCGCCAGGGCGCGGACAGCGTGGCCAATGGCACTGCGCAGATCGCCACGGGCAATCAGGACTTGTCCGACCGGACCGAGCATCAGGCAGCGAATCTGCAGCAGACCGCGGCGAGCATGGAACAGATCACCGGTGCGGTGACGCAATCGGCCGCACATGCGCAGACGGCGAGTCGCCTTGCTGCCGGTGCGAGCGAAGTCGCCATCCGAGGTGGCGTGGTGGTCGAACAAGTCGTCGAGACCATGAATGCGATCCAGTCGTCGAGTCAGCAGATCGCCGATATCACCAACGTGATCGACGGCATCGCGTTCCAGACCAATATCCTCGCCCTCAATGCCGCGGTCGAGGCTGCTCGCGCGGGCGAGCAGGGACGAGGGTTCGCGGTCGTCGCGAGCGAAGTCCGCGGACTGGCGCAGCGCAGTGCCAGTGCAGCCCGCGAGATCAAGGCCTTGATCGCCGCCAGTGTGGCGCGCATCGATGAGGGCGGGCGCCTGGTCGGCAGCGCTGGCGAAACGATGAATGACGTCGTGACCCAGGTCAAGGAGGTCAGTTCGCTGATCGTCGACATCAGTGCGGCAGCCGTCGAGCAGACCAACGGCATCGCCGCCGTGC
>JBGSTN010000374.1:0-3359 GCA_041736455.1 Burkholderiaceae bacterium
GCAACGTCGTTCGCGTCGTCAGCGTTTCTGCCGTCAGATGCCGCCTGACCGAAGGCCGCCTCGGCGGTGCCGGAGTCATCGGCATCCTTGCCATCGTTGCCCGCACTCTCGTCGGCAGCACCATGGCGACCGATGATGCTGTCGATCGAGAGGTCTTCGGCAATGTCGTTCTCATTGCCGTCGTTGCCTGCCCCGTCGGCACCGCGGCCTGCTTCCCGGCGCGAGTCGTCGGGCGGCGAGTCTGTCCCGGCTTTTCGTGGCACCGGATCGTCCGGTCGTGCAGGCGCCACGGTTCCGTCCGATGACGTCGATTCGCCTTGCGCATACTGGTTTCGATTGGCGGGTCCACGGTCCGGCGAGCGAAACTGCGTATCGGGCAGGAAGAATGCCGTCTTGAGATCGCCGAAGATGGTCGGCGGATCGTCGCTATCGGGGCGGTTCGAACTCGAGGCGGGGGCGGAATCGCCTTCGATATCGGCCTCGCGGCGGCCGTCGTTGCTCGCGGGGTACCCCGAATTCGCTCGCGAATCGGTCACGTAGCGCAGGAATTCAACGCCTGAAAAGACATGCTGGCACATGCCACAACGCACCAGCCCGCGACGCAACTTCAGTTGCTCAGGGTTGACCTTGAAGCTCGTGCTGCAGGCAGGACAGGTTGTTGCCAGCGCCATGGGCGTGTCGGAAAGTCGTTGGCGTAGGAGTTGCGCGTCGAGGGCGCGCTCCGGTTCGAGGAATGCGTTGGGCTGACGTTGACGTCGATGGTCGCTTTGCCAGTGAGGTTACACCAACTCCGATCGGGCACGACGACCGGTGAGCAGGCTCCAGCCATCTTCGTTGGCGACACCACTCATTTCGATCCGGCGATAGCAGGCGGCAACCTCCGCCACCTGCGAGTCGAGCAGGCCAGCGAGGACGAGCGAGCCGCCTGGCTGAACGAGGTCTTCGAGCAAAGGCGCCAGTACCTTGAGCGGGCTGGCAAGGATATTGGCGACGACGACCCCGGCCACCGACGGCAGCGCATCGCGGCTGGAAGTGAATGCGATATCGACGCCGTTGGCCGCGGCATTGGCGCGCGCACTCGCGACCGCCTGTTCGTCGATATCGATACCGACGACGTGTCCGGCACCCAGTTTGCTCGCGGCTATGGCGAGTATCCCCGACCCGCAACCGTAGTCCAGTACCGATTCACCCACGCGCAGATTCGCTTCGAGCCAGGCGAGACACAGGCGGGTGGTCGGGTGCGAGCCTGTGCCGAAGGCCAGGCCCGGGTCGAGCAGAATGACTTCGCGGCCGATACCCGCCGGGCGGTCGCGATGCCAGGTCGGCGTGATCCAGAGTCGTTCTCCGATCGCCATCGGCTCGAATTGTGACTGGGTGAGACCTACCCAGTCCTGCGGCGCGAGCGTTCGTGCCGAGATCGTGGACGGAAGCGTGATGCCCAGCGCGCTCGCGGCCTGCGCGATGTTCGCGCGCCCGGAAGATTCGTCCGCAGCCAGTACCACGAGCTTGGAGACCGCCCAGCCAAGCGGCGCGACCGGCATGCCTGGTTCGCCGAATACCGGTTGCTCCGCGATCGTGCCGGCCTGTCCGTCGAGCACCTGAACGCTCATCGCGCCATGCTCGATCAGGCTGTCGCTCAGTGCGTCGGCATGTTCGCGATCCACGTCGAATTCGAGTTCGACCCAACCGGTCGCCGGTGCAGACTCGTCATCGGTGGGCGCGTCCGACGTCACCGTGCTTTTCTCTGAGCCAGCATCTCCTCGAGATAGTGGATCGAGGTGCCGCCGATCGTGAACCCGGGATCGACCATCAACTCGCGGTGCAGTTCGATGTTGGTCTGGATGCCTTCCACCGCCATTTCGGACAGTGCGATCTTCATTCTTGCGATGGCCTGCTCACGAGTGTCGCCGCGGGCCAGCAGTTTGCCGATCATCGAATCGTAGTAGGGCGGTACGACATATCCGGTGTAGGCGTGGCTGTCGACGCGGATTCCCGGGCCGCCCGGTGCGTGCCAGGCCGTGATTCGACCGGGTGACGGGGTGAACTTGAACGGATCCTCGGCGTTGATCCGGCATTCGATCGCATGGCCCTCGATCCGGATGTCGCGCTGCCGGAAACGCAACTTTTCCCCGTTGGCGATGCGAATCTGCTCCTGGACGATGTCGATGCCGGTCACCAGTTCCGTGACCGGATGCTCGACCTGGACCCGTGTGTTCATCTCGATGAAGTAGAACTCGTTGTCCTCGAACAGGAATTCGAAGGTTCCGGCGCCCCGATAACCGATCCGGCGGCACGCATCGGTGCAGCGCTCGCCGATGCGATCGATCAGCTTGCGCGGAATGCCCGGCGCCGGTGCTTCTTCAAGGACCTTCTGGTGCCGGCGTTGCATCGAGCAATCACGTTCGCCGAGGTAGACCGACGAGCCATGTTCGTCGGCAAGCACCTGGATCTCGACATGACGCGGATTCTGGAGGAACTTCTCCATGTAGACCGCCGGATTCGAAAAGGCCGATTCGGCTTCCGAGCGCGTCATGGCGACCGCGTTGGTCAAGGCCGCTTCGTTGTGGACGACCCGCATGCCACGTCCGCCGCCGCCACCCGACGCCTTGATGATGACTGGATAACCGACGTTGCGCGCGATCCGGATGACTTCCTGCGCATCGGCCGGGAGCGCGCCATCCGAGCCCGGTACCACTGGCACCTTGGCAGCGCGCATTGCATCCTTGGCCGACACCTTGTCACCCATGAGCCGGATATTGTCGGGACGCGGTCCGATGAACACGAATCCGCTGCGCTCCACGCGCTCGGCGAAATCGGCGTTCTCGGAGAGAAAGCCGTAACCCGGGTGAATGGCAGCCGCGTCGGTCACTTCGGCGGCGCTGATGATCGCCGGCACATTGAGGTAGCTGTCGCGCGAGACCGGCGGGCCGATGCACACCGACTCGTCGGCGAGCTTCACGTATTTGGCTTCCGTATCGGCCTGCGAGTGCACGACCACCGTCTTGATGCCCATTTCGCGGCAGGCGCGCTGGATGCGCAGGGCGATCTCGCCGCGATTGGCGATCAGGATCTTGTCGAACATGGCGGCCGATTACTCGATGACGAACAAGGGCTGGCCGAATTCCACGGGCTGGCCGTTGTCGACGAGCACCGACGTGATCGTTCCGGACTTGTCGGCTTCGATCTCATTGAGCAGTTTCATCGCTTCGATGATGCAAAGCGTGTCGCCGGCATTGATCCGGCTACCGACATCGACGAAGGGAGGGGCTTCGGGATTGGCCGACCGGTAGAAGGTGCCGACCATGGGTGACTTGACCGAATGGCCGCGGGGCGCGATGTCCTGGACGGGCGCCGCAATG
>JBGSTN010000378.1:0-4404 GCA_041736455.1 Burkholderiaceae bacterium
TCCTGCTCGATCAGGTTCGCGATAATCGAAGTGCTGCTTAGCACTATATCTACCCCGAGTTTTTCGAATACCGATATGTTTTTCGGATTATTAACCCTGGTAATTGTCTTTTTTACGCCGAACTGGCGTTTCGCAAGCTGACAGGCTCGCCGTCGACACCACGATGACGCCGACGTGCAGCGCGCCGGCGACGCCAGCGCGCCTCATTTCCCGGCGACCGACCACTGGCCGCGCTCCAACCCCTCGACCATCCGATCGACCGCTTCGCGGATCGAGAGATCGAGCACTTTGCCATTGAGCGTGGAGTCGTAACCTGCGGTGGTGCCGAAGCCGACGACCTCGCGATTGGACAGCGCATACTCGCCTGCGCCCTGCACCGAATAGACGACCTCGGCCGTCGCCACCTCGACGACATTGAGCGTCACCTTCGAATAGGCGATCTGTTCCTTGCCGCGGCCGAATATGCCGAAGAGTTGTCTGTCACCGACTTCCTTGCGGCCGAATTCGGTCACGTCGCCGGTGATCGCGAATTGCGCGCCGCGCAGTGTCTGCTGGGTGCCGGAAAGCTTCGCCTCGCGGGCAATCTCGTCCATGTTGTCGCGATCCAGCACGTTGAAACGGCCCGTCTGCTGCAGATGACCGATCAGGATGGTCTTCGCCTGCCCGCCGATGCGATCGACGCCATCGGAAAACATGCCGCGCAGATAGCTGGAGCGATTGTCGAACTTGCCGACGGCGAGTGCACTCTTGATGCCGGAATAAGGCGTGGCGGCCGAGACCGATCGGGTGGACTCGAGTGTGCGGTTGGTTTCAGTGACAGCGCATGCCGCGATCATCGACGGCAAGGCGGTGGCAAGAAGCAGACGTCGAAGGTGATTCGTTTTCAAGGGATCCTCGCAGGGGTACGCCGCATGAACCGGCGTCATCAATGCCACGCCCGCTGTGGATGAGAATGAATCATCGCTGCCTCGATCCGATACCGGCGTGCCATCTCATCGGATGCATCCAGGCGGGTGCCGCACGGTGGATTGTCCATGATGGACGACCGCCTGTCGATGCGCACGGGTTCGGCAGCCGCCGGACCCTTGCGCCACTCGTCTCGTCCGATGCTCCGGCGGTCTGCGGACACTTCGCCAGGAACGAGCATTCGCAAATGATGCTGCCGTCATGAACACTGCCAATGATCCGTCTGCCAACCGCCCTTCTAGAATGAAGTGGGGACTGGCCGTTTTCGCGGCGTTGCTGATTCCTTTCGCCTGCACGGCCCAGCGGGTCTTCGAAGTCACCGCGCCTGCGGCGCTCGAGACGATCACGGCGGCGAGCGAGGTGATCGCCTCGGCCAGGCAGATGGTGGCTTCGGCGCAGGAGGCCTTGCAGCCGTTCAACGTGACCCGCGATCCCGAGGCGGTCCAAGCATGGTTGATGGAGACGTTCCAGATCGAGCCGGCGCCGGAATACGTCGGCGCATTCGGCCTGAAGGTGCAGTTGCTGGGTCAGAAGGTCATGCAACTGTCCGCATTGATTCCGAAGCACGCAAAAGCCGAGGAGATCTTCCAGGGCGGCAAGAACGAGATTCGTTTCTCGACGGGACCACACACGATCTTTCTGGCGGCACGCTTGAACAAGGCGACCCCGGCCGACACGCAGGAGGCCTTTGCCGAAATGGAGCAGGCCGACCGCAAGCAACCGTACGAACGGGTCTTCATCGAGGCGGGCGGCAAGCGCGTCGCTGCGCTGCGCGGCGCTTTCGAGCGCCATGGTCAGTGGAACACGGCGGTCGCGGTGTTTCTCGACAATGGCCGCGTGCTGTATGCCACCGGTCCCAGGTCCGGCTTCGATGAAGGTGCGCTCGTGAACATGTTGACTTCGCTGGTGCGCGTGAATCCTGCCGACGACCTGCTCTACACCCACGCTACCGCCCAGCCGCGCCGCGTGGTGAACAAGAACGACCCATGCGGGATTCCGGGTCTGAACGGCGACTTCGATGTCGTGGCGATCAGTGTGCAGCGCGGTTCGGTCGAATCGAACGAAAACATCGATCTGAGCGGTGAACGCGCCGGCCAGGAAGCCGTGGTCGTCGGCCGCACGCCCCATCCCGTCGTGCTGGTCCTGATCGGCGAGAGTCCGGTGGTCTGGACCGTCAGGCGAACGGGCGACGCGCGCATTGCCGGCCTACTGGCGCAGGGGCGGTATCGGCAGGCGGTCCTGGGCCTGCCCGCTTCGATTCCGCTCACGAGTTATTCGAGTTCGGACGGCGTCAATGCGTGCCCCTACTTCCTGACCAGCGATCGAGCGACCGGCGGAAAACCGAAGGCGCAGGCACGCGTCACCGAACTTTTCGGTCGGGGCATCGACCAATTGATCACCAAGAAGGCGAATCAGCGTTTCCAGGTGGGCGAGATCACCGGCGAACTCGTCCACGACGGCAGTCTCGACGCACATACCGTGGCCTTGCCCGACACGGTGATGCCAGGTGGCCACGCAGGGCTCGAATGGTTGATCGACAGACAGCGCCTGAGGGTCGCCAAGCCCGGCGAGATCGCTACGTGGCAGCAGGGTTTCGAAGCGCGCACCGGCGGCAAGGAATCGGTTCGATTCTCACCGGTCGGGGGTCAAGAGGTGTATGTGCTGCAGGAAGCGACGAAAGTGCCTTACCTCGCCGGATCGAACTCGCGCGTGTTCATCGTGCCCGAGGGATTGCCGCTGCCCCGGGGCGATCGTGGCCACAGCACCTTCCTGATGATGGACGGGTTCACATGCCGCGGGCCGATGACCGCCTGCGAGATGTGAGGGCCGGCGCAACGAGGCATCGCGACGCGGTATGGCGACTTCGCGCGGCAAGCGGGACGCGCCGGCGCGTCAGTACTTGACCCGTGCGAAGTACGACTTGCGCGCGGCTTCGAGAACCTGGCCCAGCGTGGTGAGGCCGATCGCTTCGAGCAGCGGAATCATGCGCAGGAAGACTTCCGCCGTCACCATCGCGTCGCCGAGCGCCGTGTGCCGGCCCATGATGCTGACTCCAAGGCGTTCGGCGATCGCTTCAAGACCGTGGGCAGTCTGCTGCGGATGAAGCAGCGGCGACAGGAGCAGCGTATCCAGCACGGGTTGCTCGAAGCGAACGCCGGTGCTGGCCTCCTTCATCTGCAGGAAGCGCATGTCGAACGCGGCGTTGTGGGCGACCAGCACCGTGTCGGCGGTAAACGCATGGAAGGCGGGCAGGACCTTCTCGATCGAGGGTTGACCAGCCAGCATCGCGGGGGTGATGCCGTGCACCGCGATATTTTCCGGCGACAGTTCGTGATGCGGGTCCACCAGTTGTTCGAAGGTCTCCTGGCGACGCAGCTTGCCGGCGACGATACGGGTGGCGCCGACCTGGATGATCTCGTCGCCTGCCGACGGATCGAGGCCGGTGGTCTCGGTGTCGAATACGGTGTAGGTGATGTCGGACAGGCGGCGATCGTCGAGCGCGCGCGTCGAGCCGCTCGTGCGAAACAGGTCGAAATCGTAGTACTCGGGGCGACTGGCGATGCGGGGTTCGTCGCTCGCGAAACTGACCGACTCATCGACGTCATCGGCGATCGGCAGCAGAAAGCGGAAGAAGGACTCATGTCCCGTCCGTTCACGTTCGAACCAGAACCCGCCATCATGCCGTTCGACGACGTCGCGCACGGTCATCGGAATCGATTCGCGGCCGATGCGCAGGCTGTCGCGGTCCCAACCGGTCAGGGTCACGTTGCTCGTCGCCCGCCCGGCCCACACGAGGTCGAGACGCGCACGCTCGGGCCGGGCATCGTGATCGGCCGACAAACGCAGTCGCACCGAACGGACGTCGTATTCATCGGCAAGTCGCTGGGCCAGACCGGCCAGCACTTCGACGACCGAAAATCCGTCGACCTCGACCCAGACGGACACTTCATTGCCATCGGTCGTCGCGAGGCATGGCGTTGCCGATTCGATGCGCCGGACGGCGGCAGCAAGCAGTTCCGCGCCGGGCATCGTGTCCAGTGGCCAGCGCGTGCGCATCGCCTGGGTGGTGTGCCTGGCAAGGTCCTGGATGCGCTGGCTCATCGCGCTGACCTCTTCGCGCACGACGGCCTGGAATCGAGCATGGGTCTCCGCGTCGAGGTCGGGATCGTCGAGAATCTCGACCGCCGCCTGCAGGTTGCCCAGGGACCCGCGACTCGCCTCGGTCAGCGCGTGCAACATCCGATCTCGTTCGGCTTCGGCACTGAATTCGCGGGTGATGTTCACCAGTGTCAAGACGAATCCTGCCAGGCTCACATCGACCGGGTTCGCAAGGAGATCGGCGTCGGTCGCCGCATCGTCGATTGCGCTGCCGGTCGTACGGACGGATGCACTGACGGTTCGACCGACGGCCGCACCCTCCGTCGCGCGCCAGATCGG
>JBGSTN010000382.1:0-2457 GCA_041736455.1 Burkholderiaceae bacterium
AGGGTGGTCTCGGCGGACTGCTTGGCTCTCTCGGCGGAGGCACCGGTCAACAATCCGCCCAGGGTGGTCTCGGCGGACTGCTTGGCTCCCTTGGTAGCGGCGCCGGTCAGCAGTCTTCGCAGGGCGGCCTCGGCGGACTGCTGGGCAGCGTCCTTTCCGGTTCAGGCACGCAATCGGGCGGCCTGGGCGGATTGCTCGGAAGCCTGGGCGGAAGTGCCGGTCAATCGGGTGGCGGCATCGGCGATCTGCTCAACAACGCGCTCAGTGGCAAGCCCGTGCCCGAACCGACACCGGCGCAGAACACGCAGGCCGAGATCATGCTGCGCGCGATGATCAATGCGGCAAAGTCGGATGGCCATGTCGACCCGGAAGAGGAACGGAAGATCCTTTCGCAACTGGACGGATCGGCACCGGACGAAATCGCATTCGTGCGCAACGAACTGGAAGCACCGCTGGACTTCGATGCCTTCGTGGCCAGTGTGCCCAAGGGCCTCGAGCAGGAAACCTACCTGGTTTCCTTGCTGGGCATCAGCCTCGACTCCGACGCCGAGGCTCGGTACCTGGACAGGCTTGCGAAGGCGCTGGGCGTCTCGGAGTCCATCGTCAACCAGATCCACGCGAAGGTCGGCGTACCTCCGCTCTATACCTGAGGCAGGACCGCCGCGATGGCGGCTCGCGTGATTGCCGCGGTGCCATCGCGACCGCCCGCATCGAACGACCGCACCTGCCCCGTCGCGAAGATCCGGTCCACCGCTGCTTCGATGCCTCGCGCGGCATCGATCAGCAACGGCGCATCGTGCCGTTCACCGAGCCATGCGAGCATCATCGCTGCGGACAGGAATGTCGCCGTCGGATTGGCGATGTCCTTTCCGGCGATATCGGGTGCGCTGCCATGCGAAGGCTGGAAGACCGCATGTCGCGTCCCGATGTCTGCCGACGGCGCATAGCCCATGCCACCGATCAGACCTGCCGCAAGGTCCGACGCGATGTCGCCGAACTGGTTCTCCATCGGACAGACATCGTATTCCCAGGGTTTGCGAACCAGGTTCAGGCAGTAGGCATCGATATAGCAATGATCGGCCGCTATGCCGGGGAACAGCGCCGCGCGTTCGTGAAAGATCTGGTTCATGAAGGCCATGCCCAGAAACACGTTCGACTTGTCGACGCAGGTGACGCGCCCCTTTCCCGCATTGCGCTGCCGCCGTGTGGCCGCCAGGCGGAACGAGAAATCGAACAGCCGCTCGCATGCCTTTCGGGAAATGCGGCAGGTGTCCTCGACGGCTTCGTCACCGTCAGGAGACATCACCATTTCACCGCGCCCGCGAGCGTGAAACCATCCCTCGGTCGACTCGCGAACGATGACGAAGTCGATCTCGCCGGCCTGCGGCGACATCAGCGGCAGCGGCACGCCCGGGATCGCGCGAATCGGCCGGACGCCGGCGAACAGATCCAGGTGACTCCGCATGTCGAGTTGCGGGGCGATCTCCGTGCCATCCGGATAGCGGATATCGGGCCAGCCCATCGCACCGAACAGGATGGCATCGGCCTCTTCGCACGCCCGCATCGACGAATCGGGAAACGCCGTACCAGTGTCCTTGTAGTGGAACGCGCCGCCCGGCTGCCGATCGTACGAAAGGCGAATGCCGAATCGGGTCTGCACCGTGTCGAGCAGGGCCAGTGTCGCATCGATCACTTCGACGCCGATGCCGTCGCCCGGCAACACGACGATGCGCAGTCCGGAATTCATCGATCCACCTCCTTGCCATTAAGGGACCTACGATTCGATACCTGATGACGCGGCCCGCGCCGGCGGCATCGTCTACATGCGTATCGTCAGGCCGTCGGCCAGCGAAAGGCGGAAAGCGCGCCATGCCGGAATCAGGCTGACGAGAAACGCGGCGAACAGGACCAGGCCAAGCAGTTGCAGGTCGGCGGCCCGCAACAGTTCGCCGGTCAAATGAATGCCGAATTCGGTCGCGACCCACGGGCGCAGCAGCGCCACCATAGTCGCCAGTATGCCGACACCTGACACGACGCCGGCCACCGCAAGCGCCAATGCCTCGACCATGAAGAGAGCGGTCAGGTGCGTCATACGCGCCCCCACTGCTCTCAGCACGGCCATTTCGCGGCGTCTTGCCTCCAGCGTCGCGAGGATTGACGTCAACATGCCCAGCAGACTGATGGCGACCACGAAGAACGACACGACGCGCAGTGCATTCTCCGCCACGCGGATCAGATCCCAGAGTTCCTGCAAGGCGACACCTGGAATGATCGCCTGCAACGGCTCCTCACGCATCGTCGCGATCGACCGCTGCACTGCGAACAGTTGGGTCTTCCGCTCGAGTCCGACCAGAAACGCCGTGATCGATTTCGGTTGCAGCGTGCGCCGGGCCGCCTGTCCGGCACTGACCTCGAACCCCGGTCGACGCGCGCCGTCCTGCCAGTCGATGTGGATCG
>JBGSTN010000436.1:0-4644 GCA_041736455.1 Burkholderiaceae bacterium
CGCCTTGGCGGCACGTGGCAGCCTTGCCTTGGCCGCTCGCGCCACGGTCCCCATGGCCGCCATCGCGACCGCAGTCACGCTTCCGGGACGTGCGATGGCCGATGACCGCCTGAGGTTCGTGCTGATCGGCGACTCACCCTACGGGAACGGTGAGGTCCCCGGCCTTGCCAGCGTGCTGAAGGACGCCGCCGATGATGCGGCGTTCTACCTGCATGTCGGCGACGTCAAGAGTGGCCTGGAACCTTGCACCGACTCGATTCTGACCTCGCGCATCGCCCTGCTCGATACCGCTCCGCGTCCGCTGGTCTTCGTGCCCGGCGACAACGAGTGGACCGACTGCTCGCGCTTCTACCTCGGCAACTACGATCCGGTCGAACGCCTGCAGTTCCTGCGCAGGCTCGCGTATGCGCGCGGCGGCACACTCGGCAAAGGTAGTCTGCCGGTCGAGTCCCAGGCCCCGGTCGCGGGCGACGCGCGCCAGGACAGCGCGCCAGACGAGACTCGTCTCGCAGAGAACCAACGCTGGTTCGCCGGACCCTGCCTGTTCGTGACGCTGAACGTGCCAGGCAGTACCAATGGGCTCACCGCAGACATTTCCCATCGAACCGTCCACGACCATGTCCGGGCCAATATCGCCTGGCTCGAAGACAGCGCCGCTCTGGCGGGCCGGCGCGGTATCCCGGCACTCGTGATCGTCTGTCATGGCCAGCCATTGCCTCCGGATTATCGTGCCGACGATGGGCGAGTCGATGTACTGGACCGAGCACGACCCTATGCCTGGTTCCGTGACCTGCTGCGACGCGTGGTCGCGCATTTCGATGGCCGCGTGATCTTGCTGCATGGCGATGGCCACGGCTACATGTTCGATCAGCCATGGCACGTCGATTCAGGTGATCCCGGTGCGACTCAGGATTACGGCGTCGATGCAGCAACGGTTCGCGATCGGCTCAACCGATTCATGCGAGTCCGATCCTTCGGGTCGCCGATGAGCACCGCATGGATTGCCATCGAGGTGGTTCGCGAAGGCAACGATGTTCGGGTGACGGCGACACCGTTCATCGGCGGGTAAGCGGCATCGGTTTGCAGCGCTGCCGGACTGCCCGACGCGCACCTTGCCTGAATGGCGAAAGGCGCGCGCAGGATCACACCGATCAGTTCTCGAGATACTTCGCGAACGCGTTGTTGAGCTTCGCCTGCGCTTCGAGCAACTTCGTCTCGCGTTCCTCTAGCCAGGCCACATCGGCCGCCAGTGCCGCGCGGCCGGCGCCGACCATCCTCTGCACCTCGGCAGGCTGCGGCCCGCCGATTCCGGTGCGCGTTCGCACCATGTTCTCGGGAGAAAGTGTCGCCCGGAACGTCGCCTCGTCGAGAGGCAGCACGGTGGATGCGAGCTTGAACTTCGTCGCCGCCTCGACGTAGATCTTCACCGCTTCCGCGTAAGGGAACTGCTTCGGCTTGAGATCGTTCGTGCGCGCGTGCGTGACGACGAGGCTCGCGAACGAGTGGCCGACGCGAAACGGCACGCCATGCAGCCGCTGCAAGGTGTCGGCCAACTCCATCGAGGATGTCCAGTCGTTCTCGAGCTCTTCCAGTGAACGCGCGCCATCGATGCGCAAGGCCTTCATCACACCATCGAAACGCTGCAGCATCTCCGCCGTGCGCAGATAGATCTTCGACTCGTCGCCGGTCTGCTTGTAGTCGGTCATTCCGGGGGTGACGTTGTGCATGCGAAACAGGGCGAACTGTGCAGCGGCCACCACATCCGAGGCCTTCTGGCGCGCTGTCATGATGACGCCGGGATTGCGCTTCTGCGGCATCGCGCTGCTCGTGTAGGTGCTGCTCGTGTCGAGCAGCAGCCACGGCCGCGTCTGGTGGTACTGCGTGTGCACGTCCTGCAACAACGCGCCAAGACGGATCGCCAGCGAGCTCAGTATGGAGGCGACCTCCAGCGGCACGTCGTAGCTGATCACCTGGCCGGCGTCATAGGAGTTTTCGACGAGACCGTCGAAGCCGAGCAGTTCGGCGAGCCGCCTGCGCTCGAGCGGCCAGCTCGAGTTCGCGAGCACGGCCGTGCCCATCGGACTGAGATTCAGACGCGGATAGACGTCGCGCAAACGCTGCGCATCGCGCGCGAGCGAGTCGGCGAAGGCCATCAGGTAGTGGCCATAGGTGATCGGCTGCGCCTGCACGCCGTTGGTGTAGGCCGGCACGAAGGTCTCGGTGTGCCTGGCGGCGATCTCGAGCAGCAGTTCACGAGTGCTCATCAGCGAACGAGCGATGTCGAGCACCTGCCGTCGCATCTGCATGACGCGGATCGACGCGTACATGTCCTGGCGGCTGCGCCCGGCGTGGATCAGCGTCGCCTCGGGTCCCGACTTCTCCGAGATGATGCGCTCGAGCTGCAGCACGTCGCTCGGACGCTTGCCATCGGCTTCGTTCGCCTGGTCGATCGCGAACTGCACGCCCTCGGCGATCGGCTTGACCAGGGCTTCCGGGATGATGCGCTGCTCGATCAGCATCACGGTCGACGCCATGTTGATGCGATTCATCCAATGGAACTGGTCCTCGAGCGCAGCGGCCGGACTGGTCGCATCGCGCGTGATCGCTCCGAAGAGTCTGGCGGCCTGCGCCTTGCACTCCTCGGTGCTCTTGCATGGGGACTCGCGGGTGTCATCCGCGACGGCGGTGCCGACGACGAGCGCAAGCGCTGCGGCAGCAAGGGCTTCATGGAACATACCGGTCTCCTGTCGAGTTCGCTGGTGCGGCAGCCAGCGCGATTTCATTACGGATGCCCGATAAAGACTAACAGCGGACTTCCTCCCCTGCCTGCAGGAAGGAGATTCCCGCGGTGCTACACGTCGATTCGCGTAGTCGCTTGACAGGCTTGCAGGATGCCGCGCATGCGGGCCGTCGCCGACCCGCTATACTCCCGTGCGCCGTGCCCGGGCGATTTATCGTGGGCTGCCCGTTAGGGTCGACGGCATTGACAACGGCATCGGCATCGGCATCGGCATCGGAAAACAATAAATCGATCGACACTGCGGGCGCTCCAGCAGGGGAGCCCGCTGTCCAAGGGGCATCTTGTGGCATTTCTGGTATCGACCAATCTTCGTTCGAAGATCATCGCGGCCATGCTGGCCGCCGCGGCACTGACCGGCCTTTCGCAAGCATGGTTGGGCAACGCCAACATCCGAAGCGGTTTCGATTCGAGCCTGGACCGACAACTGGTATCTGTCGCGAACATGACGGCGCGATCGGTGTCGACATACTTCGAGAACGCCAAAGCGATTACCCGCTCACTGGCAGACAATGCAACGGTCATCGATGCGCTTGCACAATTCGACTCTGGTGTGCAGGCGTTGCGCCTGGTCGAGGTCGGCAGCAACGAACAGGATGCGCTCGAACAGTTCTACCGTAACGAGATCGTGCCCGGCCTGGCCAAGGCTGCACGGGGCCAGCCGCTGATCGACGCGCTGATACCCGAATCCCCGGCGGCGCGTTATCTTCAATATCACTATATTGCCGCCAATCCGGCACCTCGGAACAATAGAGCCGAGTTCGACAAGGCTCGCGATGGCAGCGCCTATTCCGACACGCATCGCCGCTTCCACCGGATGCTGCGCTCGCAGCGCGACGAGTTCGGTTTCGCAGACCTGTTCCTGATCGACAGTCGCGGCACGGTCGTCTATTCGACCATCAAGGAAGTGGATTTCCTCGCCGACCTGATCCGTGGACCCTATAACGACAGCGGCTTGGCAAAGGCGTTCAATGGTGCACGTGCGAACCGCGCGACCCGTCTGGTGGCCGTCCAGGATTATTCGTTCTACCTGCCTTCGCAGGGCGCGCCGTCGTTCTTCATGGCAACGCCGGTCTATTCCGGTTCGGAGTTCCTGGGCGTGCTTGCCGTGCAGTTGCTGGATGAACGGCTAAACGCGATCGTCAACAATTCCAAGGACTGGGTCGCGACCGGGTTGGGCCGTACCGGTGATGTCTTTCTGGTCGGTCAGGATGGCACGCTGCGTTCTTCAGTTCGCAAGTTCGAGGAGGACAAGGCGGGTTTTCTGCAGACGCTGAGAAATGAGCGCCTGCCCGAGGCTGTCATCGACAGTGTCGACGCCTATGGCTCACCGATCAGTCTCGTCTCGGCCGCCAATCGACTCCCGACGGAAGGCCGTGGCTCAGCGGTGGCGAGTCGTCTGGCAACGAATTTCGACGGCGAGGCGTCACGCACCGTCGCCATGCCGATCGCTGCATCCGGGCTTGACTGGATGGCGGTCGCCGAGATGCCGCTGGAAGAGGCGCGTGAGCCCGTTGCTGCGTTCCAGCGGTTGATGATGATCGCCTTGGCTGTCACGGTGACATTGACCACGATCGGCGCGATGATCCTGGCCGCGCGACTGGTCGGCCGCATTCGAAGACTGTCGAACGCGCTGAACGATGCCGCCGACGATTCCGAAAAACTGGTGGCATCGACTGCGTCGGACGAACTCGGCGACCTGTCACGCGCCGGGCAGACGCTGATCGGCAAGCTGCGCGAGCGCCTGAAGGCTGCCGAGCGCGCAAGGCGCGAGACCGACGATCTGCTCTTGCGTTTCCTGCCGGATTCCGTGGTGCGACTGGTGCAGTCCCGGCGCCATCGCGGCG
>JBGSTN010000467.1:0-2263 GCA_041736455.1 Burkholderiaceae bacterium
CGCGCGAAACGCTGCGCCCACAGCTCGAAGCCCATCAACAGCCAGAGCAGTTCGCCGCGCTGATGGGTGCCGGCCAGGTGCTGGTCGATCAGCGTCTGCACCCCCGCCTGGCTGAAGAGGCCTCGCTCGCGGGCGGCACGACTGCCCAGCGTATCGAGCAGCAACGGTTTGAGCGCCGTACGGAACCACGCATCGATCGGAATCGCGAACCCCTGCTTGGGCTTGTCGATCACGTCGGCAGGCAACAGGGTCCGCGCGATCTGCCTGAACAGGTACTTGCCGCTGCCGCCACGCAGCTTGTACTCGAGCGGCATGCGGGCCGCGAAGGCGATCAGGTTTTGGTCGAGCAGCGGAGCGCGCGCTTCGAGCGAATTCGCCATCGTCGCACGATCGATCTTCACGAGAATGTCGTCCACCAGGTAACTGCGCATGTCGCCATGGAGTATCCGCTCCATCTCGTCGTCGATGTCGGCGTCTTCGAACAGACCACGGACCGATTCGAACGGATCGCCGGCAGCGGCCATGCTCCCGGCACCGAACAACAGTTGCAGGTCGTCGCGCGTGCCCAGTGCAACGCCCGACAGGTAGCTGTCGGGGAAAGGCTGCTCCAGACGTCCGGCGATCCGGCGGAGCCGGTGAGCGTTGCGCGTATCGAGAAAGATCGACGCGGCCCGCAGTGCCCGACCGCCGAGGCCCAGCGTTGCCCGCTGCACCTGCCGCAGTCGGCGCCAGTCGCGATAGCGGCTGTAGCCGGCGAAGAGTTCGTCGCCGCCATCGCCGGACAACACCATCTTCACCTTCGAGGCGGCCAGTCGCGACACGAGATAGGTCGGAATCGACGACGAATCGCCGAACGGTTCGTCGTAATACCAGCCGAGATCCTGCGCCAGTTGCACGGCATCGGGCCTGACGACCAGCTCGTGATGATCGGCACCGATATGTCTGGCGACGCGCCGTGCGTCGGGCATCTCGTCGAAGGCGCGCTCGTCGAATCCGATCGTGAAGGTCTTGACCGGTTGCGACAGGTGGCGTGCCATGTACGCACACACGACGCTGGAATCGAGGCCGCCGCTCAGGAAGGCACCGAACGGCACGTCGCTGACGAGTCGCACCGCCACGGCTTCTTCGATTTCCGCCGCCAGACGCCGCTGCAGCGTCGACTCGTCGTCGGTCCACTTCGGTCCGAACGCAATGCGGGCATAGGCGTGCAGGCGGCAACGACCGCGCTCGATCACCATCAGATGGCCGGGCGGCAGCTTCCTGACGCCGGCATGAATCGAAGCCGGCGCCGGCACATAGCCCAGCACGAAATAGTCGCGCAACGCGACGTGATCGAGCGCCGCCTCGAAGCCCGGCACCTGGTGCAACGCCTTGATCTCCGAGGCGAACGCGAGTCGACCGTCCGGCAACTCGGTGTAGTAGAGCGGCTTCTTGCCGATCCGGTCACGGGCGAGCAGCACGCGGTCACGGTCGAGATCGACGACCGCGATCGCGAACATGCCACGCAGGCGTTCGATGCCCTGGTCGCCCCACACGCGATACGCGTGCAGTACGACTTCAGTGTCGGAATCACTGCGGAAGACGCACCCTCGCGCGCGCAGTTCGTCGCGTAGCTCGCGGAAGTTGTAGATCTCGCCATTGCAGACCAGTTGCACACGACCATCGCCGCTGGCCATCGGCTGGTGCCCGCCGGCGGGATCGATGATCGCCAGCCGCCGCATGCCGATATGCGCGCGAGGCCCCGCATGGATACCCTGATCGTCGGGTCCGCGGTGCACGATGCTCGCGCACATCGCCTCGACCACACCGGACTGCAGGGCCGGCGCATCGGCGCGCACCATGACGACGCCTACGATGCCGCACATCGGCGTCTCCGATTCCGGTCGACTCCACGGCGCGCCGCCTCGAAGACACCGATCAGTTGCGTGGTGACGGCGACGAGAGATGCCCGCGCCGCGATCTCCTCGCGCGCGCCGTTGCCCAGTGCCAGCCAGGACTGCGGGCCGGCCTCCCGCAATTCGCGCAGTCGCCTGGCCAGGCCCGCCGTATCTCCCGCATCGAACAGCCAGCCGGTGCGTCCTTCGATCACGAATTCCTCGGTGCCGCTGACCCGTGAACCCAGCACCGGCAGACCAGCCGCCATGCACTCGAGCATCGCGTTCGACAAGCCCTCGTGCCAACTCGGCAGCACGGCGATGTCGGCCCACACCGTGAAGGTCTCGACCGACTCGACGCAGCCGGCGAACACGACCCGGTCCGCGAT